>JAQWCA010000106.1 GCA_028706065.1 Tepidanaerobacteraceae bacterium | reverse complement strand
ATTCGTAAGATGAGGGTTGCTTATTTATTTGTTATGAGCCGACACAGTTCCTCGGTCATTTCGGTGGTCGTTGCACTGCCACCTAAATCGGGAGTGAGATAATTCTTTGTTTCCAAGAGTCTGTATATGGCATTTTGGATAGAACTTGCAGCACCCTGCTCATGAATATATTTTAGCATTTCCACAGCTGATAAAAGTATTGCAAGTGGATTTGCTATATTTTTACCTGCAATATCCGGTGCGCTTCCGTGGACCGCCTCGAAAATCATGTAATCATCGCCCACATTCATACCGGGGATAATACCCAAGCCACCCACCAAACCGGCACATAGGTCTGAGATGATGTCACCATATAAGTTCTCAGTGAGGATTACATCGAACATCTGCGGCTGCTGCACAAGTTTCATGCAGGCATTATCCACTATCAATTCATCATATTGTATATCCTCGTATTTTTCGGCTACCTTTCGGGCCTCCTCTAGGAAAAGCCCATCAGATTTTTTCATTATATTGGCCTTATGGATGGCAGTGACCTTTTTTCGATGGTTTTGCCGTGAGTAATGAAATGCCTTCTCAGCAATCCTTCGGCTTGCCTGTCGGGTTATCACCTTTATGGCCTCAACTCGGTTCTCACTAATAACATTTTCTATTCCGGCATAAAGGTCTTCGGTGTTTTCCCGAAATATCACCATATCTATATCATCATAGAGTGTCCTTATTCCTTGCATGGACTTTATCGGCCTTATATTGGCATATAAATTAAAAGTCTGCCGGAGGGTGACATTAATACTCTTGAAGCCTCTACCTACCTGAGTAGTCACCGGCCCCTTTAGAACAATCTTGTTGGCTTTGATGCTATCTATTGCTGACTGAGGTAGGGGGTCTTCACACTCCTTGAGTGCTTTTAGCCCTACTTGTTTTACATCCCACTGCACGGTCACTCCTACAGCATCGATGACGGTTTTTACCGCATCGGTGATTTCCGGGCCGATACCGTCACCGGGAATCAAAGTTATGTTATGCATGGCATTCTACCCTCCTACCTTTCATGTAATTTATATATCCACCGGAAAGGAGTATCTCTTTTTCTGTATCAGTAACGTCTACAAGGAGTTTTATACTTTTACCGGAAGTCATATTCACAGCATAAACTATATTACCTGTTTTAAGTTGACCGACTATATCTTTAATTTCAAGTTCATTAAAAGCTTTAATTTCTGAATAATCTTTAGGATCTGTAAAAGTCAAAGGGATAATCCCGCTATTGATAAGGTTTGCCTTGTGTATCCGGGCAAAAGACTTTGCAAAAACCGCCTTAATCCCAAGATACAGCGGTACCAATGCCGCATGCTCACGACTGGAACCCTGGCCGTAATTTTCCCCGGCAACTATAAATCCACCACCATTTTCCCGACAGGTCTTTGAGAAATCCGGATCCACACCGGAAAAACAATACTTGGACAGATGTGGTATGTTTGACCTATAGGGAAGTAAGCTTGCCCCCGATGGCATTATATGATCTGTGGTGATATTATCCTCAACTTTTAAAACCACTTTCCTAATTATACGGTCAGTCGGTGGGGTGTTCAGTGGGAAGGGCTTTATGTTTGGCCCTTTTATCACTTGTTCAGAGATGTTTTCCTCTGGAGGTAATATCATGTTGTCATTTATATAAGAGAGCTCCTTAACCGAATCAAAAATATCTGATTCTAATATCGACGGATCAGTGATTTTACCGTATATAGCAGATACCGCAGCAGTCTCCGGGCTTACCAGATACACTTTAGCTGATTTTGTACCACTTCTCCCCTCAAAGTTCCGATTAAAGGTGCGTAAGGACACACCATCGGTCTCCGGCGCCTGCCCCATTCCGATACAAGGACCGCAGCCACATTCCAAAACCCGCGCACCACAATCAATTAAATCCTTTAATTCACCTGTCATGGAAAGTTTGGTCAGTACCTGTTTAGAACCCGGGGAAATGACAAGACTCACATCAGGATGAACCCTATTTCCCTTCAATATTCGGGCAGCCATTACCAAATCTTTATAAGAAGAATTGGTACAGCTGCCGATGGCTACCTGGGTTACCTTGGTGCCTTCCAGTTCTTTTACAGATTTTACATTATCGGGGCTGTGAGGGCAGGCTGCCATGGGAAGTATATTTGAAAGATCAACGGTTAGTGCTTCATCATATTTTGCTCTCTCATCGGCTTTAAGCTCAACAAAATCTTCTTCCCGCCCTTGAAGTTTTAAAAACTCCCGTGTCCTCTCATCAGAAGGGAAGATGGATGTAGTAGCACCCAACTCGGCCCCCATGTTGGTGATGGTAGCTCTTTCAGGAATTGAAAGATACCCTACTCCCTCCCCAGAGTATTCAAATACCTTTCCCACACCGCCTTTTACGGTAAGTTTTTTCAGGATGTAAAGGATGACATCTTTTGCCGTAGCCGGAGGTTTCAGCTTACCTTCCAAAATAATGTTACAGACTTTAGGCATGGTCATGGAGTATTTACCATTCGCCATCGCTACCGCCACATCCAGCCCACCGGCACCAATGGCAAGGCTGCCGATACCTCCGGCAGTTGGCGTATGGCTATCGGAGCCCAGCAAAGTCCACCCGGGTTTTGCAAAACGCTCCAGTTGCACCTGATGACAAATACCGTTGCCTGGCCGAGAAAAATATATACCGTATTTCCCTGCCACTGTCTTTATATATAAATGATCATCGGCATTCTCAAAACCTGTTTGAAGCATGTTGTGATCCACATAAGCCACCGAGAGTTTGGTCTTTATCTTTTCCACATCCATGGCCTCCAACTGTAGATAGACCATGGTTCCAGTGGAATCTTGAGTAAGCGTGGAATCTACGGATATTTCTATCTCTTTACCACTTTCCATTGAGCCTGAAATAAGGTGTTTACTAATAATCTTTTGTGTCAAGTTTAATGCCAATTGTGTAGCCCCCTAAATTACATGTTTCATGTCTTTATTGACATATTCATAATAAAGATTTAAAAGTTCTATATCATTTAAAGGCCGCTTTAGTTCAACCGATGTTCTCCGGACGCCTTCCAATATTGCTTTGGCCAAAATCTCATCAATAGATATGTTGTATTCTTCGAGTTTCTTTCTGATTCCCGCAGTGCCCGAGTGTTTGCCGATTACAAAATGCCGTGTTAATCCTACATCTTCAGGATCAAACACCTCATAAGTCCTGGGATTTTTTAGAGTTCCATCGGCATGAATTCCCGATTCGTGAGTAAACACACTTGTGCCCACTATAGATTTCCATGACGGCAAATCTCGATTGGAAGCATTGGCCACATATTCACAAAGTTCCCTAAGTTTTTGTGTCTTTTGTTCCATATCAAAATTCAGCAAATATTTTAAGGTCATTACAATTTCTTCCAAAGCCGCATTACCGGCCCGCTCACCCAAACCGTTTACAGTGACTCCTACATGGGTAGCTCCTGCATTCACACCTGCCACGGCATTAGCCGTAGCCATCCCGAAATCGTCATGGGTATGCATTTCTATGTCTATGTCCACGGATTTTCTTATTCGGGCAATCCTATTATATATTTCCAGGGGAGTCATTACCCCCACCGTATCGCAGTACCTGACACGATCGGCTCCAGCCTTCTTGGCCTCAGTCATAAACTTAATTAAAAAATCCTCATCACTGCGGCTGGCGTCTTCCGCATTGGCGGAAACATATACCCCTTCTCTCTTGGCATACTCCACAGCTTTCACCATACGCTCCAAAACCTCTTCCCGAGTAGAGCACAACTTATCTTTAATATGCATATCAGAAGTTGCTATTGATATAGCCACAGCATCAACACCGCAACGCAAAGACTCTTGTATATCTTTTACTACAGCCCGATTCCACGCCATGACCCGTGCATTTAAGCCTAGCTTGGCAATAGCGGTAATAGTATCCTTCTCATCGCCACCCATAACGGGAATCCCGGCTTCGATCTCATCCACACCAATGTCATCCAGCATCCGGGCGATCTGGATTTTCTCTCGGTTGGCAAAAACCACACCGGCGGTCTGTTCGCCATCCCTTAATGTTGTATCCACAAGATAAATTTTTCGCTTTCCCGTTTTCATAAAACTTCCTCCTCTTGCACTTTTGTATAATTGTATACAATTATACTTGTTTGTTAGAACTTCGTCAAGAGCTTTTTTTCTTATTAAAATGATATAATAAATATATAAAATGATTTCAAGGAGGTAAAAGCTATGGGGAATATAGCTGCATTCTTTGATATTGACGGCACGCTGTTTAGAAATTCTCTTATGATTGAGCATTTTAAAAAGATGATAAGGTATGAAGTAATAGACCCTGCTCTATGGTATAGCCATCTTAAGGATTCCTATTCTGAATGGGAAAAGCGATACGGAGATTTTGACGATTATATGGATGAATTAGTAGAGGTCTATGTTAAGGAGCTTAACGGAATAAATAAGGCCTACATAGAGTTTATTGCCAGCCAGGTAATAAATATTAATTGGGATAAGGTCTACAGGTATACCCGGGCCAGAATTAAGTGGCACAAAGAGCAAGACCATATGATATTTTTTATATCAGGTGCTCCCGACTTTTTAGTGGAGAAGATGGCTGATAAATACCAAGTTACAGCATATAAAGCTACCCGGTACATTGTAGATGAAAATAATAATTTCACCGGAGAAGTGGTCCGAATGTGGGATTCAGAGAACAAGCAAAAGGCTATCAGCCAATTGGTGGATCGATTTGAAGTAGATCTGGAAGGAAGTTATTCCTACGGGGATACTACCGGTGACCTGTCCATGTTAAAAATAGTGGGGAACCCTGTAGCCGTAAATCCCATCAAGAAGCTGCTGACGGCTATAAAACAAGATGGAAAGCTATATGAGAAAACAACGATAATCGCAGAGAGAAAAGATTTAATATATAAATTAAGCCCTGCCGTAAAGCTTATAGAGATCTGAATAATTGGTGAATAATTGGGGACGGTTCTAAAATATTCACTTAGCAAAGTCCTACTGATGTACATTATTTAAATGATGTGCTACAACGGGCGACCACAGGTCGCCCCTACATATTGATATAACGATATTGTAGGGGCTAGCTTTAAGGAGACATTGCTTGAGGATGTTTTACAAATATAATCTATAAAAATAACGTGCTTTTTCTCATTGAACTTATCGCTATATATACTCTCTTTCAAGCTTACAAATTTTATATCATAAATCCGAGGAAAACATAGGAACGGTTCCCTTTTCATTCCTATTACGCACTCAACGTGCTTTGAGAGGATAATAATGATGTCGTAAGTATCTATTATCCCCTTGGTGGCAGGGTATACTCCAAAATTATAAACAACAAAGCCTTCTTTTCGCAAGCTATGGTTGCGTACTTATTTTTTTGTTATAGTTGATGTCAATTATACCTCATTAGGGACCTTTCGACTACTAAATAATTTCGAATTGTTCCTAAACATAAAATCAAATTCTATATTCCAAGCAGGAAAATTCATGATATATATAAAATATATATCATATGTTTAGTATAATGATGTAAGAGCAGATTAAAGCAGGAGGATAATATGGAAAAAATCATAAAAATATTGGCGCAAGAATTAAATGTAGAAGAAAAGCAAGTTATAGCTACCGTCGGGCTTTTGGATGATGGAAATACTGTTCCTTTTATAGCTCGTTATCGGAAAGAAGTAACCGGAGGGCTTTCTGATGAACAGCTTCGGGATCTGTCTGAACGGTTGTCCTATTTAAGAAACCTTGAGACCCGAAAGGCAGAGGTAATAAAACTCCTGGAGGAAATGGAAAAACTCACACCGGAGATTCGTCAAAACCTGGATGCTACCACAACCCTACAGGAAATAGAGGATATTTACCGGCCCTTCCGACCTAAACGCCGGACTCGGGCTACCATTGCTAGGGAAAGGGGTCTTGAACTTCTAGCAGAAAAGATCTTTACTCAAAAGGCTGTTATCAACGAGGAAGATGCTGTAGCCTTTGTGGACCTGGAAAAAGGTGTGGAAAACCCTGATGATGCTCTGAATGGAGCCCTGGATATCATCGCTGAGACAGTCTCCGATGATGCCGAAGTAAGAAAGGTTATTCGAGATATGGCTTATAAAAGGGGTATCATTGAAACCGTAGGACTTACCAAAGAAGTATCCACCTATTCCATGTACTATGATTTCAAGGAACCCGTAGCAAAAATCGTCTCACATAGAATTCTGGCTATAAATCGCGGGGAAAGAGAAAAGTTCCTACAGGTGAAAATTGAAGTCCCTGAAGATGATATGGTAGATACCATCAAAACCAAGTATATAAAAGATAATTCTCCCACCGCCAAACTAATGGGAAAGGCTGTGGACGATGCTTATAAGCGCTTGATTTGGCCATCCATCGAGAGGGAAATCCGAAATGTACTCACAGAAGACGCCGAAGAGCAAGCCCTTTCCACATTCTCAAAAAACT
>JAQWCA010000005.1 GCA_028706065.1 Tepidanaerobacteraceae bacterium | reverse complement strand
TTGCGATCTGCACATTCATACTCCAAAATCTGGATGCTACATTCCTTCAGGCCAAGCCTTCAGATACCATAGGATGACAATGAAGCAGGGCTTTCATAGCAATGACAGCAGAATGACAGACCTCTGAATAGTAACTGCAGGTTTGAATGCCGTGGATATATATAGTAATACTAAAGTAATAAGTCTACATCAGTTTAATGTTTTTTAAGATTCTTATAAGAATCGGACACCGTCTGAGTCAGATGACAATACTTTATAATGGGATTTTACACCTTCTTTTGAGAAAATATCTACCATGTGTTGACCTAAGACATCAGCTCTTTCTCTTAGAGTCAAACAGACAACTGTAGGCCCTGAACCGCTTAAAAAACCAGCAAATGCACCCTTTTCCCGAACAGTTTCAAGTATTTCTTCCATACCTGGAATAAGCTGACTCCTAAAAGGTTGATGTAATTTGTCTTGGCAAAAGATACTCATATCGGTTAAATCACCTTGGGCCATTGCCGCTACTAACATTGCAGTATGACTAGTATTATATATTGCGTCTTCAAAATTTACTTTTTTGGGTAATACCTTTCTAGCATCTTCTGTTTTAAGCTCAAAATCTGGTATGCAAACAACAAAACGGAGCCAAGAAGGCACAGGAAACTTTTTGTAAAAAACCTTGTTTTTATATACCATGGAAAGGCAAAAGCCACCAAATATGGCTGGTACCACATTGTCTGGATGCCCCTCCATATCGGTAGCGAGTCTTATTAATTCATTATTATCCAGAATGTCTCCTACGAGGCGATTGGCTGCCATTATACCACCTGCTATACAAGCAGCACTGCTTCCTAGACCTCGTGCTAAAGGAATATGATTATCCAAAGTTATTTTTAATGGTTTATCTATATTGACCTGTTTGAAAAGCCGTGAAGCGGCCTGATAAGCCAAGTTTGTCTCATCTATGGGAATTTCCGAAACCCCTTCACCGATTACATGAATTTCGGGTTTCTCAGAAAACTCCATGTCTATATAATTGTACATACCTAAAGAAGCACCAAGACAATCAAAACCTGGTCCAAAATTAGCTGTAGTAGCAGGAACTTGAATTCTTACCATGGTCTCTATCACTCCTATCCGTATATTTCCCTTTCCAGCAACTCTATATTCGGTTCAAGAACAGTAGGCTTTATACCTCCCTTTATAGCAGTATCAGGATCCTTTAAACCATGGCCTGTCAATACTGCCACTACCTTATCTCCCTTTTCTAGAACCTTATCTTTATGCATTTTTATAATACCTGCTATTGAAGCAGCTGATGCTGGCTCAACAAAAATTCCTTCATTTTTAGCTAGGATTTTATATGCTTCCAAAATCTCGGCATCGGTAACTTTTTGTATTTTGCCGCAGGAACTACCAGCTGCTTCCACGGCATACTTCCAACTAGCTGGGTTACCGATGCGAATAGCCGTTGCAATAGTCTCAGGGTTTTCTATGATTTTATTTTCAACAATAGGAGCAGCTCCAGCAGCCTGGAAACCCATCATCTTCGGTAATCTTTTGTTCTTTTTTAGAGAGTAATATTCCCTGAAGCCTTTCCAGTAAGCTGTTATGTTCCCTGCATTTCCCACTGGAATTGCAAGATAGTCAGGTGCCTCTCCCAGCTCATCACAAATTTCAAAAGAAGCTGTTTTTTGACCCTCGATTCTGTTTGGATTTATTGAGTTAACTAGGGTTATCGGTCTTTTAGAGGAAAGCTCTTTTACCATCTTCAAAGCATCGTCAAAATTACCTTGTATAGCGATTACTTTTGCACCATAAGCAATGGCCTGAGCCAATTTGCCCATGGCTATAGCACCATCGGGAATTAATACAACACATTTTAAACGGGCTTTAGCTGCATATGCTGCTGCCGAAGCTGATGTATTTCCTGTAGAAGCACATATAACTGCAGTGGCACCATCCTCCACAGCTTTGGACACAGCGACTGTCATTCCCCTATCCTTGAAAGATCCCGTGGGATTTACACCTTCATATTTTAAATAAATCTCCGATTGAACACCTAGAAACTCCTCCAGATTCTTGGCACGAACCAAAGGTGTATTTCCTTCATTGAGTGTAATTATCTTACTGGGATCTTTTATAGGAAGATGTGAAAAATATCTAGAAATTATACCGGAATATATACTCATCTAAGATTCCCCCTCAACTCTGATAACACTTGATATTTCAACAACCTGTTTGTAAGCTTTGATTTCACTCAGTGCCTCCTGAAGATTTTTGAAAGGCACATCGTAAGTTACCATAACGATTTCAGCAGTTCCATTCATAGTGTTTTTTTGGAACACTTTTGACAAGCTGATTTGATTTTCACCAAAGGCACCGGAAATTTTTGAGAGCACGCCAGGCTTGTCAAGGACTCTAAGCCTTAAATAAAAACTTGACATAGCCAAACCAGGATCCATTACATTCAGATGGTTATAACAAGTGCAATGTACCTTAGTTCCATTTTTGTTTTTAATGGCTTCCATAATGTCAGCAACTACAGCACTAGCTGTAGGCATCTTTCCTGCACCTAATCCATAGAACATGACACGCCCCACAGCATTCCCTTCAACCATTATTGCATTAAAGGTTCCCATAACACTGGCTAAAGGATGATCATTCTTTAGTAAAACCGGTGTAACGGATACTTCTACATTGTCTTCGTGCTTTTTGCATGTAGCAATAAGTTTGAGGACTCCACCCATCTCCCTAGCATATTCTATATCTACGGGGTTTATATTTTCTATTCCCTCAGTGTAAATCTGGTCCGGTGTTATACGGGTATTAAAACCAATTGAAGATAGAATAGCTGTTTTCCTGGCAGCATCAAAACCCTTTATGTCATCTGTAGGATCACTCTCGGCATATCCTTCGATCTGAGCCTCTTTTAAAGCATCTTTAAAACTTTCCCCTTTTTCTGTCATCTGAGTCAAAATATAGTTGGTAGTACCGTTTAGTATTCCCATTATTTTAACTATTTCATTGGCTGACAAACATTGTTTCATAGGTCTTATGATAGGTATTCCTCCACCAACGCTGGCCTCAAACAATAGATTTACATTATTAGCTGATGATATTTTGAGAAGTTCTTTGCCGTATTTGGAAATTATTTCCTTATTTGCTGTTACAACATTTTTTCCACGCTTTAAGGCCTCTCGAATATAAGTAAGAGCAGGTTCTTCCCCTCCCATAACCTCAACAATTACAGAAATATCTTCATCTTCTACTATATCTTCAAATTTATCTGTTATCTTCCCTTCTACCAATGAAGATCGTTCTTTATTTATGTTTTTTACAAGAATTTTTTTTATATTTATATGATCTCCGATTCTTTTTGATATGTTAACTTGATTTTTTTCTATTAATTCCACTACTCCTGTCCCAACAGTGCCTAATCCTAAAATACCAATTTGTATCATTTTATATCCTCTCCCTTAATTTACTTATTCTTGAGCCACTATATCAACTTTTTGAACACCTTCTTTTGTATGTATGATTTCTAAGAGATCCTCCACATTTTTGTTTATATTTCCGGTCTCAAAAGATATAGTAACACTTGCCATATTTTGAATGGGTATATTTTGATTTATAGTTAAAATATTTCCATGTGCTCTCGCAATCTCATCCAGAATACTTGATAAAACACCGGGCAGATGTTCTAATAGTAAGGAAATGGTAACTATTTTACCCATACTAGCCTCATAGAAGGGAAAAATGTAATCTTTGTACTTATAAAAAGCACTCCTACTCATACCGACAATTTCAGTGGCCTCATTAATGGTTCGCACCTTGTTGTTTTTTAAAAGTTCTTTTGCTTTAACGGTTTTCTTTAAGATTTCGGGCATAATCTCATCTTTGATAATATAAAAACCACCTTTTCCCCCCAAAATCCAATCCCCCTTATTGTTCTTCTGTAGTGCACATTCATTCACGCATGGAAGACATTATAGCATAACTATATACAAAAAACAATACCTAAATACCAAATAAATTTATCTCTAAATTTAGAAAATTTTTTATACTCAATAAAGAAACGTTAATAGCTTATGTTTTTTATAAACACTTTTATAAAAAAATAATGCTATAATGATTATAATTATATGAAAAATCTTGTAAGGATTTAGCTTTTGAGGAGGAATTATAATGCTACTAAAAGATACTTACAATAAACTCATGAACATTTTAAAGCAACCTATTTTACTGTTCCTGCTATTTTTTGTAAATCTCGTCGGTTCAATTTACGGATTTTATTGGTATCAACAGCAATTAACAGTAACTCCCAGCATTTTTAAAATTTTTGTGCCAGATAGCCCTACAGCTTCTGCGTTTTTTACAATTGCTCTTTTTTTGATAATAATTAAAAAGCCCAAGCCCTTTATGATGTTAGTGGCCTGTGCTTGGCTCATAAAATATGGGCTTTGGGCAGTAATTATAAATACACACTTTTATTTAATAGGTGGTAATTATACTTTTACAAATTTCCATCTGTCTTTATCTCACCTTGGTATGGCTATTGAAGGTTTTTTATTCATAAATGAAGTTTATTTCAAAAAAGGCTATATACTTACTTTAACTATACTTATGTTAATTAATGATATCATTGATTACAAACTCGGTATCCATCCTTGGCTTTTTGCACAAAGCCAATGGGGAATAGCGTTAATCTCAGTCATCTCTTTGACAGTTCTTATTTGTATTTATTGCATCTTCTTGTATGGAAAACGATCTTAATCATTTAGTCTATCTTGAAATTCAGGGCACCATTTTTGCAGTGAACACATATCGCACATAGGTTTACGAGCTCTGCAAACATTACGGCCATGGTAGATTAACCAGTGATGTGCCTTTATCCACAGATCTTGTGGAACTTTTTTCATTAGGTCCTTCTCTACACCGAGTACATCCTTTTTATAAGACAAACCTAAACGGTGTGCTAGTCTATAAACGTGAGTATCCACAGCAAAAGCAGGTTTGCCGTAGGCATTGGCCAAAACCACATTGCCGGTTTTTCGCCCCACCCCGGGCAGTTCTACCAACTCTTTAAGAGTTGATGGCACTTTGCCACAGTATTTTTCCATGAGCAACCTTGCTGTGCCAATAATATTTTTACTTTTGTTTCTGAATAGACCACACTCCTTTATATCCTGTTCCAACTCCTCTTGATTGACTACAGCAAAATCCTCAGGGCCCTTGTATTTTTTGAAAAGTTTCTCAGTAACCTTATTAACCCTTTTATCTGTGCACTGAGCTGATAAAATAGTAGCAACCAACAGTTGGAAAGGATTTTCATAATTTAAAGCTGGCACAGCATTTGGATATAACTCATTCAACCCCAAAAGTAAACTTGCTATACGCGTTTGTTCTTCACTGTTTATTTCTTCATACCTATTATTCATTTCATCACTTTTTGTAATCTTATTATTGTAACACAATGTTGGCATACCTCTACTACTTACAAAATAAAATTCACTCATTCTGAGTCTTCTATTTGGCTTTATGCTGCTGGCATTTGAGTAGATTTTATCTTCTCCTTTAATATATCAATAGCTCTTCTGAGCTGCAAATCTTCACGTGAATGTATGTTTTCATAAATGGCTTCATCTAAAGCTTTGTAAAATTTCTCATCTACAGTGCCAGTTATAGGAAGTCCTTTATTGGTTTGTAATACTTTCACCGCTTTTTGTGTTCTTGGACCAAAAACCCCATCCGGTTGAACCTTGAATAAATCTAAAAATTGCAATCTTTGTTGAAGACCTAATACATTTAAACCAATATTTCCATACATCAGGATTTTTTCACTGTTTAAAGGAACAAAATCTTTCATGTAATCAGCTTTATCCATTTCCACAACAACATCAGGTGTTATTCCTGTTTTATTTATATTTGTACCATTCGGAGTTGTGTAATTAGCTATTGTCAGCTTAATCCCACCTAAAGTTCCTAGACTTAGAGTTCTTTGAACCATGCCTTTCCCAAAAGTCTTTTCTCCCACTAAAATCCCAACATTTCTATCTTTTACTGCCCCCGCTAATATTTCCGAAGCACTGGCAGAACCACCGTTTACTAGTACAACTAAATTAAAAGTAGATTTTTCTGAGTTAGAAGTATAGGTTTGGATTTCACCATCTCTTGATACTATATTTACAATGGGACCCTTTGGAACAAATCGTGTAGATACTTCTATAGCCTGATCCAAAAAACC
Organism: Tepidanaerobacteraceae bacterium; assembly: GCA_028706065.1. GTDB lineage: Bacteria > Bacillota > Thermosediminibacteria > Thermosediminibacterales > Tepidanaerobacteraceae > JAQWCA01. The sequence goes on along the minus strand of JAQWCA010000005.1, from coordinate 20,856 downwards.
GCCTGGGTTGTTTCTAAGGTCTAACACTATACCAACAACACCACTTTTTTTAAAATCATCTAAGGTTTTATCTAAATTTTCAACAGTATTCTCATTAAATTCACTGATTTTGATATATCCAATACCCTGCCCTAATACTTTTGAATAGATTGGATTTACTTTGATAATATCTCTTTCTACTTCATATCTTATAATCTGTTTTTCACTATCACGAAGAATTCCAATACTAACTTTTGTTCCTTTATCACCTTTTAAACGTTTTGAAACCTCTGCAGAAGAGAGACCAGTAACATTATTTCCATCAACTTCTATGAATTTGTCCCCGGGTTTTATACCAACCTTTTCAGCAGGAGTTCCCTCTAATATAGATACAGCTGTTATGTATTTATCCTTAGAGGTGATTACAACACCAATACCTCCAAAATTACCGCTGGTAGATTCGTTAAACTCTTTGAATTCACTTGGAGTGTAATACTCTGAATAAGGATCATTCAAAGATTCCACCATTCCCTTGACAGCACCTCTTAATAAGTCCAAATCATTTATCTCGTCAATATAATTTGTTTGTAGAAAATTTTCCATTTGAATTAAAAAATATATTTCATCCGAAATCTTTTCATCCGCTGCCATAGCCTGACCCTGTGTAACGGAACTTATGAGAATGAAAGATACTAAAATCATTATAAAAATGGGTTTTAAGCAATTATATGTTTTTTTCATTATTGAACCCTTCCTCCGAATAGCGTGATGTCTATATTCTAACATAAAATCGCATGGGTTGTATAACTATATTAAAAACATCTAAAAAAATAAAGCCTTGATAATAAAAGGCCTTATTAAAACCACATTTAAGGTATTATTTTTACTAATTTTATTTCAAATGATTTCTAGCTTCAAATATCAACTCATCTATAAGTTGCTTTACTGAAACTAATTCTTTAATTCTATGGGCATTGGTTCCGGCGAATGCAAATCCTTCATCGAGATTTCCTTTTTGAGCATTGATTAGAGCATCTGCTATACAATAAGGAGCTTTCGCGGGATTACAAGGTTTTAAGCAGTTGCATAAACATCGAATTGGTTTCTTGTAGCCTGCTGCAACATCGGTTAGAAACTTGTTTTTTATTGCCCTACCAATCATTCCAACGGGACTTTGTATTATTTGAATGTCATCAATGCCTGCATTGATATATGCATTTTTGAATTCATCAGAGGCATCACATTCATAAGTAGCTACAAAACGGGTTGCCATTTGAACTCCCGATGCTCCTTCTCGAATAGCATCAGCTATATCTCTTCCGTTAAAGATTCCACCTGCAGCAATAGCAGGAATCTTTTTGTTGTAAATTTCTTCATAGGGTTTTATCGCATCTAGAACATTTTTTAAAATGATATTAAGTTGAAAAAGTGGCCGGTCAATTTCATCTGCCGAAAAGCCGAGATGACCGCCTGCTAATGGTCCTTCTACTACAATAGCATCAGGTACAGTATTGTAATGTTTATGCCAATTTTTACATATTATTGCGGCCGCTCTCCCTGAAGAAACAATGGGAACGATTTTTGTGTTGGAACCCATTGTGAATTGAGGTAGTTTTAAAGGGAGGCCCGCACCACAAAATATGATATCAATTTTTTGCTTCACTGATTCAATTACCATTTCTTCGAAATTATTAAGGGCCACCATGATATTTACACCTAAAATGCCATTTTTGCATATCTCTCGGGCTTTAATTATATGTTTCCTCAGTGCCCTAAGGTTCGCCTCTCTTTTGTTTTTAAAATAGTCAATCTCATCAAAACCTATCTCTACACCGGATATAACTCCAATGCCTTTATTTAACGCTACTGTACCAGCTAATGAAGAAAGGGAAATCCCCACACCCATACCGCCTTGCACGATAGGTATTTTGGCTGTAAGATCACCGATTTTTAATTCAGGCAAATCCATGAGAAACCTCCTATCTTTAATATCAACTATTAGTACTTGATATTAATACTTTCTTCTAGTATATATCTTATCTTTAAAAAAGAAAAGGGGATGTAAATAAAAATGACCAATTGCCGGTCATTTTTATTTACATCTGTTATATACAAAAGTTGATAAGTCAGATAGAACCTTTTTTATGGGTGTTTCCTGCAGTGTTACAATGGATTGCTGGGCTTTTTGAATGTATCTCTTGGCTAAATACTCAGCATATTCCACTCCACCGGATTTTCTTATTATTTTAAGAGCCATATTTATTTCATCCTCATTTGCATGTCTACTCTGTAAAATACCTTTTAAATCTACCCTTTCGTCAGAATACTTTAAAGCATAAATAGACGGTAATGTTATTACACCTTCTCTTATATCAGCACCTACGGGCTTTCCAAGTCTTTTTTCACAACTCTTGACATCTAACAGATCATCAATTATTTGAAAAGCTATGCCTATGTTAATTCCATAGCCATATAGAGCTTTTACTACTTCATCGGAAGCCTTTGAAGCTCTAGCTCCCATCTGTGAACTTAAAGCAAATAAAAGAGCTGTTTTTTTTCGAATTCTATAAAGGTAATTTTTCAAAGTTAGATCGGTATTAAACTGATCTTCTCGTTGTTGTAATTCACCCTCACAAATCTGATACATAACTTTTGAAACACTCTGTAACATATTAAAGTAATCTGAAGAAGTCAAAATATCGAAAACCTTGCAGAAAATATAGTCTCCAGTAAAAACTGCAACATCTTTACCTAATTGTGACTGTATGCTTGGTATCCCCCGCCTTATAGGTGAATCATCGATAATATCGTCATGAATTAAAGTGGCTGTATGTATTAGTTCTACCGATACTGCCAGTGGCTTTATCTTTTCGAAATCATACTCACCAAACCTTGCTGATGCCAGAACCATAGCAGGCCTTAACCGCTTCCCCCCGGAGTTTATCATATGTTCCACCGGTTTTTTAATTAATTTTATTCTAGTATTCACCGCTCTTTTTAAATCTTCCTCTAAACTCAATAACTCTTCTTCTATTTCCCCTAAAATTTGTTTGAGCACTCTATCACCACATATACATTCAAAATTGGCTTTGTAACTAGACATGTTATTACATATCTAGTATAAACACTTTGTTCTAAAATATCTATATTTTGTTTTCCTGGATGCATTCCCCAATCATTACTCTACGTAATGAAGGAGTTTTTTAATATACAAAGAAGTATTAGAAGGAATGGTTATGAAATAATTTTTTTGTTAAAAATGAAACCTTTGGTCAGTTGCAGTCGTCTATAATATGTGAACTATATTTTTAAATAAGAGGGAGGTAGTAATTTGCCAGTAATAGAACTAAAAAACATAGCCCGAAGCTATAAAAATGGCCAAGTTTTTATTGAAGCCCTTAAAGATATTGATTTAAGCATTGAAGAGGGGGATTTTGTTTCAATAATGGGCCCTTCTGGTTCAGGTAAATCGACGATGCTGAACTTAATAGGTTGTTTAGATAAGCCTACATCAGGTACATATGAAATTGCCGGCAAGCGAGTCGAGAAAATGGGTGACAGCGAGCTGGCTGATATACGGAATCAACTTCTGGGATTCGTGTTCCAGAGTTTTCACCTATTACCTGATTTAAACGCCTTGGAAAACGTTGAACTGCCGCTGATTTATCGCGGTATGGGTGGTAATGAACGTCGTAAACGCTCAATTGAAGCACTAAAATCGGTGGGTCTAGACGAGCGAATCCATCACCGACCTTCTCAACTTTCGGGAGGTGAGCAGCAACGCGTAGCAATTGCCCGGGCCATTGTGGGAGACCCTAAGGTTTTATTGGCCGATGAGCCAACAGGCGCTCTGGATTCCAAAACAAGTGAAAACATAATGGCTATTTTCCAAGAATTGAACGATCACAGGGGTATTACTATAGTTCAAGTAACCCATGAAAAAAGTGTAGCCGAATATGGTTATCGAATTTTTCACCTGTTGGACGGAAAAATAGAACGAGTTGAAGATGTAGTAAAATAGAACCATCTCTTATTATTCAATTTTGGGAGGAATTAAAATGGCACAACGTATTCTTATGATTGCCTTGATAATAGTTGTCGTTATTGGCGGTGGATTTTATGCTTATAGAGAACTTGTGCCACCACCAGCACAAGAGACTCAAGGACCGGTTTATTCGACAAAACCTGTAACTAAAGGAGATATTACTGTAGGAGTAGATGTTACAGGGCCGCTAAACCCTTCACGAAGTGGAGGCATTCAAGCTCCAGGAGGTCGAAACTATTATGAAATGTCTTCCAGTAATATCCAATACACTCTTATTGAAATACTAGCAGAGGAAGGCAGCGAAGTTCAAATGGGGCAGGTCATCGCGCAACTTACCGCTCCTGAACTTCAAACCCAGATTAAAAATACTCAGGATGAACTTGAAAGTCAAAAGAGATTTCTCTGTGATTTAACCGGTTTGCCACCGGAAAAATTGCATGAGATTAATCCTTCTCAGGGAGTTGTGCTACGAGCACCTATAGATGGCAATGTTTCTGGTTTGTCGGTATCTGAGGGTAATGAAATCAAACAGGGTCAAATTGTAGCAAGAATTGTTGACGATTCTCATTTTGAAATTAATGCAAAAATATATCCGGATGAATTTGATCAAATAAAGCTTGGTCAAGAACTGGCTATACGCTTTTCTATATTTGATGGTACATATTACGGTAAAGTGACAGATATAAATCCTAATGCTGTTCCTGACAGTGATGATGAACACCCTGCTAAAAGCTTTGTTCATTGGATTACTATTGAAGGCAAGAATCCCGGCTTGGTTCAGCCTGGGCTTGAAGCACATATTGGTCTTCCCGCTGCAGACAAAGATGCAGCAAAAGTTCTGTGGTTCTCAAGTCCTGCCGAAGTTGAAGGTTTTGTTGACGAAGAAAGGGTCTTATCAACAGTGGAAGCTATGGCCACTCAGGTTCACGTAAGGGAAATGCAAACAGTCAAAAAAGGTGATGCAATTGTTTCTCTGTCCGGTTCAGATGTTCAAACAACCATTCAAGAAAACCTGGATAAAATCCGTGAAAAGGAATCCCAATTGGCTGAACTTCATTCAAAGGCTGGACAAATGGAAGTCAAAGCCCCCATGGATGGTGTTATAGCAAGATGGGATACCCAACCGGGAGCTCAGATAAGATCAGGAGAGTGGATGGGATATGTTTATAACACAAGTGATATGGGCATGTGGGTAGAAGTTGACGATGTTGATGTATTAATGATAAAACAGGGTTCTCCCGTTGAAATTACCGTAGAAGCTCTTCCCGATGAAACCTTTGAGGGGGAAGTAATGCACGTATCTACTATGGGTAAAGATATGCAAGGGATTACTCAGTTTGCCGTAGATATTCGTGTAAAAGGAGGCCCTAATCTTCGTCCCGGTATGCAGGCCAGGGCTTATATAGACGCTGGTAATGCTACAGATGTGCTCTTGATACCTTTGGAAGCTATCTTTGAAGAAGATGGCACCCAAAAAGTAGAGGTGCTAAATTCTGATGGTACCACCAAGGCTGTGAATGTAAAACTGGGATTGATGAATGATAGAGAAGCCGAAGTTAAAAGCGGTTTAAAGGAAGGCGAACTGGTAATAACCGGAAGCAGCGCAGATTTACTTCCTAGTCAACATATTGGGAACAAAGACTCCATAATTCCTTCACAAGATGGTAACGATAATGAAAATGATAATGAAAATAAAGCTCCAGCAGCCAATTAAGGAGTGGTAGCATGTTTAAATCACTACGTATTTACCCTTTACTTACACGGTTATGGCTTGCCGCCAGAATGGCAGCCCACGGAATCCTCGCTCACCCATTGCGTTCCGCTCTTACCATATTAGGCGTAACTATTGGTGTAACTTCCGTTGTGAGCCTTATGGGGATTGGTGAAGGAGCCCGACAAGCTGTAGTAGCTCAGTTTGAAAGTCTAGGTTCCAACGTTATCGCAATAAAAGCCAATGATCCTTCGGTAGAATTTGATCCCAATGAGATCGCTGATCTGGTAGAACGTGTTGATGGTATGGATATCGCCACCCCTGTTGTTCAAACAAAAGCTGTTATGCGTTGGCGAAGAGCTCGGGGTACAGTAGATATAGTTGGAGTAAATAGCGGATTCCCGGATATTCGAGATCATGATATGATAGCCGGTCACTTTTTTACCGAACTTCACGCATCTCAGCGCTCGCCAGTAGTTGTTTTAGGATACAACATGGGTATTGGCTTGATGGGAGGACGCAACCCCGTCGGTCAGGTTTTAAGTTTAAATGGAAGGACTTTTAGAATAGTTGGTGTCCTTGCTCCAAAAGGTCCTGGCAAGGCCGAGGATATTGATGATAAAATAGTCATCCCTTACACTACTGCTTTAAAAATTGCCGAGAAAAAAACTGTTAGCGAGATATGGGGAAAGGCTGAAACACCACTAAAAGCCGACCTTGCTGTGGTTCAGCTAGGTAGAATTTTTAAGAGAAAGCTGGGCCTCGATCAAAGTGCACCAACTACCTTGCCGAGCGACGACGGTAAAAGTGAAACATCTGGTGAAGTAGCTGTAGAGGTTGAACGTGTTGAACGTATTGACACGACATCTGGAGCTCCCAGAGAAAATCAAAACAATGCCATTATTCCCGGTGGCGAAGACTTAATTACAATAACCAACTTAAATCAATTAGTAGAAGAAGCTGATCAAGCCAATCGTGTTATGACACTTTTGTTAGGTGGCATAGCAGCAGTTTCACTTTTAGTAGGTGGCTTAGGAATAATGAATATCATGCTTGTAGCCGTCACGGAACGGACTCAGGAAATTGGAGTTCGTCGGGCCCTGGGAGCTAAACAGACTGATCTTTTGATCCAATTTCTCTTGGAAGCACTTTATGTAAGCGGTATAGGAGCTATAGCCGGCACTGCAGGCGGTGTTTGGGGGCTTAACGCTTTTGCCTCCCATGGTTTTGAAACAGCCATAAGCTTTGATGCAATAAAAATAGCTGTCATTGTAGCTCTGGGTTCAGGACTTCTGTTTGGAATATATCCTGCTGTTTCAGCATCTTCAGTGCCCCCCATTGAAGCTTTAAGGCGACAGTAGATTTTAATACGAAAGCGGTGGTTTTCTATTGCCACTGCTTTTTGTATTAGAAAAATGATATGTTACACAAATAGACTTATTTTAACACTCTGTTGATAAGATCTTCTTTTTCTAACTTAAGATTTATTTTTTTTGCTTGTTTTATTAAAAAATTAAAATGTTCGACAGCTGCTCGTTTTCTGGTAATAGCTAAATCTATCGCCTCAGGGTCGTTTTCAGCCCATTGAAATGTCTTTTCAGATAACTCGATTTCCAACCTGGCTTTGTCAATTTCATCTAGTAAATCCTTGCAAATCTTTTGGTTGCTGTCAGAGCTTTGAACCATGACAACTCCTCCTGAAAGGTTTATGATATATTCTATGCTAAAAAGAATATATATTTGCAAAAAAAAGTTGTGCAGGCTTGCACAACTTTTAAAATAAAATACACTATTCTTTTTTTAACAATGACCTTACATGACCTATCATATATAGAGAGCCGACGAAGATTATCATGTCTTGCGAATCCGCCAAAGAATTAGCTAGTTTTATGGCATTATCTATCTTTTGTTCAGAATATAATTTAATTCGATTATCTTTGCTGGCCCTCTCTTCAATATTGACATCTTTAATATCTCTTCGTATAACAGTATCGCAAAAAATATCAACTATAGCCTCCAATAATCTATTGGCCGGTAATGCCCTTGGGCTTTCAGGTGCGGTGGTAATGATTGTGTTAGCTATTGGAACTATCTCTTTTAGCATATCTTCGTAGTCTTTATCTTCTAAAACACCTAATACCAAAATCTTTTTCTTGCCCCGGAAAAACCGCTCTATAGTATGTCTCAATGTTTTTATTCCAGCTATATTATGAGCTCCGTCGATGAGAACTATGGGGTTATCGTAAATGATTTCTGATCTTCCAACCCACTTGGTTTTTTCTAGTCCTGAATATATAGCATCACTTTTTATGTTAACATCGACTACAGTCAGTGCCTCTATAGCACCCACTGCCGTTGCCGCATTATCCAGCTGATGCCTGCCTAAAAGTCCAATCTTAAGACTGGGATAAATGTTTCGGGGGGTGTTTAGGTCAAAAACCATACTATTTATATTATCACTTACTAACTTATAATTAATATTAGTTACTGATTTATAGTTATCTACACTGATTACTTTTGTCATTGAACACTTCAGCAAATCGCAGGTTTGCTCAATTACCATCATGGCTTCAGGTTCCTGGGGCCCTGAAACCACAGGAACCATAGGCTTTATTATCCCGCATTTTTCCCGGGCAATACTCTTAAGTGTATTGCCTAGATACTGCTGATGATCTATGCTAATGGGAGTTATGACGCTTACTACCGGTGTCACCACATTTGTTGCATCCAGCCTTCCACCCATGCCAACTTCAAGCACAAGAAAATCTACCGCCTGCTCTTTGAAATATAAAAATCCTATAGCTGTGACTACTTCGAACTCCGTGGGAGATCCGAGATTATTTTGCCTCATATAAATTACTGCCTCATATACTTTATCGGTAAGCCTTGCCAAGTCATCATCGGGAATGTTTTCACCGTTAACTCGCATCCGCTCATTGAAGACCTCTAAATATGGAGAGGTATACAATCCAACTCTAAAACCGGCCGATCGAAGAATCGAATCAATCATCGCACAGGTAGAACCTTTACCATTGGTGCCTGCAACATGAATTATTTTAATTCCGTCATGAGGATTCTCAAGAATCTCCAAAAGTTTTGTGATATTATGGAGACCGAGCTTTGTGCCAAATCTATTGAGACCATGGATAAAGTCCAAGGCTTGGTTATAACTTAGCATGTATTCTTTCCCTTCTTTAAATGATTTCGATTTAGTATGAAGTTACTTTGGTGAAGAGTTTCTGCACAAGAATCATATTTTAAAAATGAAAATAAATCAACATACTATGCTAAATCGATCATCATCTTTAGCCTTTGCTCTACTTTTTGAAGCATTTCCTGATAATCTTTTTGTTTTTGCTGCTCTTTTTCCACTACATCCTGGGGAGCTTTTTCTAAAAAGCCTCGATTATTCAATTTTTTATTCGCCCTGCTAATCTCATTTACAAGATTTACCTTTTCTTTTTCAAGTCTTTCGATTTCAGTATCTATATCCACTAAACCTTCCATTGGGATAAATATTTCGGCACCTTTAATAACACAAGAAACAGCTTTATGAGGAATAGATGAGGTTTCTACCGCAAATTTCATTTCAGATACTTTAGCGAGACTATAAAATATATCCAAGTTGTTTTTCAGAATATTCATGATCGTGGAATCGCTCACCTGCGCGAAAGCAACCGCCTTTTTCCCCGGTGGAACGTTCATTTCCGCTCGAATATTCCGGATTCCTCGCACTGCATCCATCACCAATTCCATCTGACTTGCATCTTCAAATTCCCATTCGGGCTGATACTCAGGCCATGGAGAAATCATTATACTGTTTCCTTCATGGGGAATATGCTGCCATATTTCCTCGGTAATAAAAGGCATGAAAGGGTGTAATAATCTCAGGGCATGCTCCATCACTAGCAATAAAACCTGTTGTGTAGACTCTTTTGCATCACTATTCGCACCGTACAGGTCGATTTTTGCCATCTCTATATACCAGTCACAGAATTCACTCCAGAAAAAGTCGTAAATTTTCTGAGCAGCGATTCCAATCTCAAATTTCTCCAGGGAGTCAGTAACATCACGGGTTACATCATTTATTCGTTTCAATATCCAACGATCTTTTAGAGATAATCGCTCTTTTTCAATTTTATCCGATTTAAATCCTTCCAGATTCATCATTACAAATCGGGAAGCATTCCATATTTTATTAGCAAAATTGCGACTGGCTTCAACTCTTTCCCAATAGAATCTCATGTCATTACCAGGAGCATTGCCTGTACTCAGGGTAAATCTCAAGGTATCTGCTCCGTATTTGTCTATAACTTCCAGAGGGTCAATGCCATTACCTAAAGACTTACTCATTTTCCGGCCCTGGGCATCCCTTACAAGCCCAGTGATAACAACATGTTCAAAAGGCGGTTGTTCCATAAATTCCATGGCTGAGAAAATCATCCGAGCGACCCAAAAGAATATGATATCATATCCAGTTACCAAAGCTGAAGTCGGATAAAAATACTTTAAATCCGATGTATTTTCAGGCCAACCCAGAGTAGAAAAGGGCCATAAGGCTGAACTAAACCAAGTATCAAGTACATCAGGATCCTGCTCAAGGTTACTACTTCCGCATTTGTGGCATACTGTTACATCCTCTTTGGATACCATTGTCTCTCCACAATCTTTACAATACCATGCAGGAATACGATGTCCCCACCAAAGCTGTCGGGATATACACCAGTCACGAATATTTTCCAGCCAGTTTAAATATATCTTTGCAAATCTTTCTGGTACAAACTTTACCTCTCCTTGTTTAACTACCTCTATGGCGGGCTCAGCAAGGGGCTTCATTTTAACGAACCACTGCTTAGAAACCATAGGTTCAATAGTAGTATGACAACGATAACAGTGACCTACACTGTGGCTTAAATCTTCTACTTTTTCAAGATAGCCTCCTTGTTGCAATTCATCTACCAATACTTTCCTGCAGTCAAGTCTGTCCATACCTTCAAATTTTCCAGCTTTATCATTCATTAAGCCATTATTATCTATGACCGTTATTACAGGGAGGTGATGTCGAACACCCATTTCAAAATCGTTGGGATCATGACCTGGCGTCACCTTAACCGCACCTGTGCCAAATTCCATATCGACATAGGAATCAGCAATGACAGGAATTTCTTTATCTACAATGGGAAGAATGAGAGTTTTCCCTATTAGATTTTTGTAGCGCTCGTCATCGGGATTTACTGCCACAGCTGTATCTCCCAAAATAGTTTCAGGTCGGGTGGTAGCTATCATCAGATAGCCCAAACCGTCCTTGTAGGGATATTTTACATAGTATAGTTTCCCCGTCAGGTCTTCATGTTCCACTTCAATATCTGAAAGAGTAGTTTTACAGGTGGGACACCAGTTTACTATATAGTCACCACGATAGATGAGACCTTTTTCATATAAACGAACAAAAACCTCCCTTACCGCTTGGCTTAATCCTTCATCCATAGTAAACCTGAGCCTAGACCAGTCACAGGAAGAACCCAGTTTTCTTAACTGATTAATAATGGTATCTCCATATTTTTCCTTCCATTCCCATACTTTTTCTAAAAACTTTTCTCTGCCTAAATCATATTTAGACAAGCCTTTATCAGCCAATTGTTCCTTGACCTTTGCCTCTGTAGCAATCCCTGCATGGTCTGTGCCAGGTAACCATAAGGCGGAAAAGCCCTGCATCCGCTTAGTTCGAATTAAAATATCCTGTAGAGTATTATTTAAAGCGTGACCCATATGAAGCTGTCCGGTTACATTAGGGGGAGGGATAACTATGGTAAAGGGCTGCTTGTCCAGATCCCTTCTGGCACAAAAAAGATTCTCCCTTTCCCAGAATTCATACCATTTATCCTCGACTTCTTTGGGATTATAGATAGATGGTAATTTTTTTTGCATATAACTCACTCCTCGTTTACTTTGCAACTTATAATTGCCATAAAAGCATGACTTTTCATAAAGCAACTTAAGTCAATTCTGCCCCTTTCATTTCTTAAAGTTTAGCTGTAAAAAACAAAAAGCCTTCCATCCTAAAAAGGACGAAAAGCTTACTTCCGCGGTACCACCTTAATTCTCACACGAGCACTTGAAGCTTTAACGGGCTTAACCGTCTACGGCTACTTATTTCACCATAGCTGCTCCAGGGCGACCTTCAAAGTAACTCCCGGAAGATTTTCAGCCAAGACCTTCCTCTCTTTACGGGAGATCCCTCTACTCCTCCCTATCAAGGCACTTTTGTTTATTCTATCCTTGACTCAAATCTTTGTCAAGGTAAAAATGCATCATTTTTACTAATTTACAATACGCCTGTAAAGATCAACAAAATCATAGTAACACCAACGACTATACGATAATAAGCAAAAGATTTGAGAGAATGTTCTTTTAGGTATGTAAGGAAGCAATCAACTGCTAATAAAGCAACAATAAAAGACACCAAAAAACCAATCCCTAAAGCTTGCCACTCCACCTGGCTCATGCCGGTATATCCTTTAAGCAATGAATATGCTGTAGCACCTACCATCGTAGGAATGGCTAAAAAAAATGAAAACTCTGCTGCAGCCTTTACTGATAGTCCTGCCGCCATACCTCCCATGATAGTTGAAGCAGATCGAGACATGCCTGGGATAAGTGCAAGACATTGACCAATACCTATAGTAAAAGCCTGCTTAACATCGGTTTTATCCATATCATTCAACCCACTGCGGCCAAAATAGTTTTCTGCCAAAATCATGAGAAACCCGCCAATTATTAAAGCTATAGCAACAGTTAACGACGAAAATAAATATTTTTCTATAAGATCGTGGATTAAAATACCTATGACCGCAGCCGGCAAAAAAGCGATGAATATTTTAAACCATAATTCAAAACCCTTATCCCCGGGCCTCAAATGCCTTAAAGAACTTACAATCTTATGCCGGTAATAATAAACCACCGCTAAAATAGCTCCTAATTGGATAACAATTTCAAACATGGTATGAAAGCTTTCGCCTTTAAAATCTATAAAATCCCCTACAATGATCATATGACCTGTAGAAGACACAGGCAAAAACTCCGTAAGTCCTTCAACTATACCCATTATCAAGGCTTTAATTAATAAGCTCATATTATTCTCCTTCTCACCGTTTTATTATAATTTATAGGATGGCTACTACGGTTACATTTTGTGTGAAGAAAGCTCAACTTTATCCTTATATTTTTCTGCCAGGATTTGAGCAGCTGTATTTAAGACCGCTTCTTTGACCTTGCTCTTTTCAGCGAAAATATCCACCGCTTTTGCACTTGTTTTAGGATCTTTAAGTTTTCCGGGGCCACCGACACAACCTCCAATACAAGCCATTCCCTCCACAAAGTTAGCCTCTAGATTTCCCTGTTCAATAGCATCCAGGATCTGTTTACATTCCCTAATACCGTTACCGTGGCGCATTTTTACATTTATATTTGGATTTAAGTTTTTAATGCTCGTCGAAATAGCTTTAGATACACCTCCTATATGAGCATATATCCTACCGTCATGGGAAGCATCAGCCACAGGCATTTTTACCTCAATAGCTCCCGGTTCTAATTTATAGGCTTCGAAAATAGCTGCAAGTTCCTCAAAAGTCAGCACACAATCAACAGCATCCTTCAAATCCGTTAATTTTGCCTCTGTTTTTTTTGCTACACATGGACCGATAAATACTACTTTAGCATTTTCATCTTCAGCTTTTATAAAGCGTGCTACAGCTACCATAGGTGATACTGAATCAGAAACCATGCCTGATATTTTTGGTCTGAATCCCTTTGCCATACGGACAAAAGGTGGACAACAGCAGGACGTGATCATGAAATCATCACCCCTATCCATTCTTTTCAAGAACTCCTCCGCCTCTTTTATCGTTATCATATCTGCACCTAGCGCTACTTCCATCACATCATAAAAACCCAACATCAAAAGGGCGGATTTAATCTGTTCTTCACTGACTTCAGGTCCAAATTGCCCAGAAAAAGCGGGTGCCAAAATTGCATATACCCTTTTATGTTTTTTAATTAGGTTTATCGTCTGAGCTATTTCTGCCTTATCGGTGATTGCTCCTTCAGGACATGCAATAATGCAAAGACCACAAGAAAGGCATTTATCAATATCAAGAACAGGTTTTCCTTTTCCACCGCTTTTAGAAATTGCTTTACATTCGCAAACTTGATTACATGCACATTCTCCCGGGTGTTCTCTGCAAGCTTTTTCAATAACAGAAATGAATGGAAAATCGACTTCTTCCGGGATTTCCCCTTCTTCGAAGGTTCCTAATGCTGCTCTTACTCTATATTCCGCTTCTTCCCTGTTTATATCCTCACCCACCGAATCAATTACAGCATTGTAGACATCTTCTAAACTATCAAGAGTTCGAGCATGTTCCGCCACAAGCCTATATATCTTTCGTCTAAGTTTAAGTTTATCCTCTTTCATAAACGCCTCCACTGTTTAATAAATTTATAAAATCCTATCAGATATATTATAGTATACCATTTATAGTAAAAAAAGAAATAACCCCATTTTGAGGTGATTTATATCCTCGCAAATTTATTTAATTATCTTTAACCTCCACATTATCGATAACATAATTTTTATTATTGAAATATCTTTAAATATTCTGGTTAAACTTTATTATTTTACATATCAAAAGAAGAATAATGCGCTATTATACAAATTCTAAAATACCTGTCATTGCAAAGATTTATTTCTGGAATTTGAAAGCAGAACTCATCAACCGTTAAATTTGTTATATAACTCCTTTCACTTCCAGAGCTGATAATTTCATTAACCCTAAATCCAATTGTAGAATAAATATTATTTACTTTTTCTTGTAGTATAACTCCAATAACAATTTTTCTTCCAGAACATATCATTGACAGGTTCACAGAAACTCTTAAAAACCTCCCACCGTATTTTAAATATATATTTTTAACACTAATATTTCGTAAATCTTCACAACAGTCTACATAAAAATCAATTTGTCGTTCATAGGGGTAACCCCAAACTACAGCAATACCCTCTACCAAGCTATCATCTTTGATGAGTTTTTGGATGTTATCATCTGTATCGATCACTATACACCACCCTCATAAGATATAAGTTGACATATAATATAGTATTCATTTACTAATGATTATGATATCTTAAAAAATTTATATTTGAAAAGAATTATAAAAAAGCCATCACTTTCATGACGGCTTTTTTATGTGGATATCTTTAACAAGGACAAAACTCAAAACTAGGGAATGAAGAATAATGGGCTACAACCTTAACTTTGAATTTGCGTTGGCTACACAGATTAGTTTCGGGAAAAACGAAACAAAACTCATCAATGCGAACATTGTCTACACATGTACCTGAAGAACCGGGAACTGTGAACTGACATGCTCTAAAAGCCTTTGTTTTAGACACTCCGCCCTCATCTTCACACACGATAACACCCAGGTTTATCTTTCTACCCGTACATACCCTATCAAGCTCCACTCTTATTTTAAGAAATCGTCCTTCACATTTTAACTGAACATTTTGAACAGTAAAATCTTTGAAGTCTTCACATGAATTAAAAGTAATATCCTGACTTTTTTCACAGCAACAGTCACAATTGGCAGTATTACAATCCTTATCGGGTTTTGGTTTAGGTGGCAAAAATTCTAGTTCCATATTGTTATTTTCCTCCATTGAAATGCCTCCTCCTTTTATTTATTACTACCTCTTCTATATATTATTTTAATTTTGAAAAAAGGTTCCCGAATTTTTAATAAATCTTCCTCATATTTAAATATGTGATTAACAAATCACACTCCTAGTCAATTACTCATACAATGTATTAGCAAAAAGGAGGTGAAATAAATGGCTTGTTCTAATAGTACTGTTACCTTAGACGGTTACCAAATAACTTTCATTTCAAGAAATGTATCCGGTGGCAATACCACCTTTTGTTATGAGGTTAAAGGCAATGGAACCGCAGCCCATGATCTTAGTAACTTTGTAATAGAGGTTTGTCCCAATAACCCAACACAATTTATTAATTTTATCAACATTGTCAGCTGTACAAAGCAAGTATCGGGTGGCACTGCTGTACCTGCCACATGTGAAAAAGTAACAAAACCAAATCCATCGGGTAATCAAGTTAATTTGATAGGAATAAAATTTGATGAGCCGGTGGGTAAAAATGAAACAATTACGTTCTGTTTTACTTTAAATGCAGTATTGGGAGAGGATTGTGTAAATGTTGGTTTAAAAGCCGGACAGGATATATTTCAGACTACATTAGACCAAAGAATAAATGGCCCTGTCTGTGACATAACACCACCACCTCCACCACCTGGTACAAAAACTATCCCATTTTGCTGTTATGTAACGGTCCCTGAAGGATTTGAACCCGTAATATCCGGTGGAGAACCTGTTGTAGTCTCTGCAATCGTATCAAACTGTACCTTCTTGTGTGAAGGAACAGAAGAGACCACCGGTGAAGTAAATACTGATCCTCCTATTACTTGTACTTTTGAAATTCCCAAAACAGACTTAGTCGGCTGTGTTCAGATACAAAATGCATTGCAAATAAAGGAGATAGGTGACACTCAAACTACATTTGTTTGTTGCAGTGATTGTGTATGTATTGAAGAAACCTTATGTATTGCTTGCCCAGGTTGTCCCACAACTCCAACAAACTTAGCCATAGAAATAGACCAAGGTGGCTTTATGGTTACCTTTGTGGATAGCTGTGCCGGTAAATCTATATACAAAATTACTGGTCAGCTAGTAATAACCTTCAGCTGTCCAGCTTGTCCCGCATAAATAAACAGGGGTATTTAACTACCCCTGTTTATAAATCATAATATTTTTCATTATAAGCACGTCGAAATGAGGTGAAGGAATGTTATTCTTTGATGTTTGTATAATTCTTTTAATTAGTGCAATTATTTTTAACCTATATTTATATCGATTTGAGTATGAAAAAACAATTTCCCATTTTTTAAAAAAAATTTCACAAAGGGCTCACATGAACCAAGAATCATCAGAACCCAATTTTAGTAATGATAAGATAAACATAAAAAATAATAAAAAAATCGAGACTCCGAATAATCAAAATATAGATACGGGTATTTTGCCTGTTCCATGTTATAAACCAAAAGTAATTTATAAACGTTCTTACCGAGTTAAGAAAAGAACTCAGGCCAATTACAAGATATGTGCAATATGCGGCAAAACCAAAACCAAAATTAATAAGTAAAAAAGCCCCTATCTGGGGCTATAATCTAAGAGAATATTTGTCTTTTTAATTGCTTGAACTAAAATTGCATAAATCGGTACATTAATTGCCTGAGCTATTATTCTCGCCGGCAATGTGACAAAAAACGGTATCTTAAAGGCGATCTCTAAAAAATACGGAGTCAAAATAATTGATGTTATAAGCTGACCAATACCTATAGCTATCATCAGCAGCCATAGCGGTTGATTTGAACGTTTGAAAAACTGCAATACCAGCGAAGGTATTATACCGGTCAAAGCTGCCGAAATAGTAAATAGCGGTATATAGGCTCCCATGGGATTTATGTAGTAACCCACCACATCTCCGATAGCACCCACTATTCCTCCGGCAGCAGGACCAAACATGATACCGGCCATGATAGTGGGAAAACCACCACAACCAATTCTTATACCTTCAACAGCCCCAATGCTAATTCTTATACTGGCAACTCTGGTTAACACAATATTGAGTGCAATTAGAAAAGACATATAGACCAGTTCCCTAGTTGAAAATCTTTTCATCACAAAAAAGCCTCCTTCCATTTTTTATATACAGGCAGTAGTCTGCCACATCAATGGAAAAAGGCTTCCGATGATGTGACAGCGAACGCGATAACTCACCGCAAGCGATACAGCTTTTCGTCTAAGGGCAACGTCCCATCCCTTAGCACTTGACGCAAGTTACCTGCTCTGTTATATTATGTTTTGACAATATTTTATCAAAGTTTTGCCTCTTTGGCTAGTCTATTTTATATTTTTTTCAAGTTTTCTTAAAGATTATACGTGTTTATTGTGAGTTTTCTGTTACAATCTCTGCAAAACTGCTTCATAGACCTTATCCGCTATCATTCCACCTTTCTTTAAAAGTATCTCCGACTTTTTAGTGTAATGTTGTACGAATTCATTATCTTCGATATTGTTTAGGTTTATTTTTACATTGAGCCAAGCACCTTTTAATGCAGTGTTTAAGCAAAGGGTACCAACACCGGTATCACTTAAAGCTTGAGGATTTGTATGCCCTAAGGACTTTTCATGCAAGCACAAGGCTTCAACAGTCTTTTCCATGATAGTAAAAGGCACTTGTGTGGCAAATTTTAATGCCTCTTGCATTTTTTGTTTCCTGTTTGCTTTTTCTTCATCTGTGTTTTTAGGCATCTTAAACACTTCTGTAACCTTATTAAACGCCTCGGCATCTTCGGATATGAGTCTTGCTAAGTCTTCTTGGAGTGTTGAAGCTTCTTCAAGTAATTCTTTCATAAGATGTTCACTTGCTTTAAATTTTTGTTTTCCAACAGTGAGATTTGCAACCATTGATAACAAGGCTGTCCCCACAGCCCCAACCAATGCTGAGGCGGCACCTCCTCCGGGGGCCGGTTCCTCTGAAGCTAAAATATCTAAAAATTCGTTTATGCTGTTATTGACCACCTCTATTATTACTCCCTTCATCATAATAAACTATTAAAACAGCCCAGTAATCCTTCCGGATTTGTCAATATCAATCTTTTCCGCTGCAGGTGTTTTAGGTAAGCCTGGCAATGTCATGATTTCACCGGTTAAAGCTACAATAAAGCCCGCACCTGCCGATACTCTCACTTGACGCACAGTTATTTTGAAATCTTGCGGACGGCCTATGAGTTTAGGATTATCTGAGAGTGAATACTGCGTCTTAGCCATACATATAGGTAGATACTTATAACCTAAGGCTTCCAGGCTTGTAATTTCTTTTTCTGCTTCTTTTGTAAAGTCCACCCCATCAGCTCCGTAAATTTCCCGGGCTATAATATCTATCTTTTGTTTAATGTCAGATTCAAGAGGATAAATAAACCTAAAATTATTCTCACCTTTTTCAATGACTTCAATTACTTTTTCGGCTAAATTTGTCCCCCCATCCGAACCTTTTGAGAAAACATCAGAAATGGCAACAGGTATCTTGGCATCACTGCATGTGTCAAATACCAACTGCAATTCAGCGTTGGTATCGCCGGGAAAGCGGTTGATGGCTACTACCACGGGTAAACCGAACTTTTCAGTGATATTCTCAACATGCTTTGTCAGATTGGCTAGTCCTTTCTGTAATGCCTTAAGATTTTCTTGGGCCAAATTATGTTTTTCTGCTCCTCCATGGAGCTTTAATGCTCTAATACTGGCCACCAATACCGTAGCATCAGGTTTTAAGCCTCCCTGGCGGCACTTTATATCAACAAACTTTTCCGCACCCAAGTCGGCACCGAAGCCTGCCTCGGTTATGCAGTAATCAGCCAATTTTAGAGCGGTTTTTGTTGCTATTAAGCTGTTACATCCGTGGGCAATATTGGCAAAGGGTCCTCCGTGCACAAAGGCCGGTGTCCCTTCAAGTGTTTGAACCAGGTTTGGGCTTATAGCCTCTTTTAAAAGAACAGACATGGCTCCATGAGCTTTTAGATCACCGGCAGTCACTGGTTTTCTATCATAAGTATATCCAATTATGATTTTTGAAAGCCGCTCTTTTAAATCCGTAAGGTCTATGGAAAGACAGAAGGCTGCCATTACTTCAGAGGCTACAGTTATATCATAACCGTCTTCCCGTGGAACTCCATTTGCTTTGCCCCCCAAGCCATCAACCACGAATCTAAGCTGTCGGTCATTCATATCTACACAGCGCCGCCAGGTGATTCTGCGGGGATCTATATTTAACGAGTTGCCCTGATAAATATGATTATCTACCATAGCTGCCAGTAAATTATTAGCAGCTCCGATGGCATGAAAATCACCGGTAAAGTGTAAATTTATATCTTCCATGGGAACGACCTGAGCATATCCTCCACCGGCCGCCCCACCCTTTATGCCGAATACCGGCCCTAATGAAGGTTCCCTTAAGGCGATTATACTCTTTTTGCCCAATTTATTTAGAGCATCACCCAAACCTACTGTTGTAGTAGTCTTTCCTTCTCCGGCAGGTGTAGGGGTTATGGCAGTTACAAGAATTAATTTTCCATCTTTTTTGTCTTTTATTTGATGTGCATTAATATTAACTTTTGCCTTGTAAGGACCGTAATGATAAATATCTTTTTCTGTAAGGCCAATGGACTGGGCTATTTCTTTAATGGGTTTAAGTTTCGCTTCTTGTGCTATTTCAATATCGCTTTTCATATGCTTCCTCCTAACACTCCGTTGTTCACCACTATTTTGCCTCGTTTAACAACGGTTTTTACTAAATTAACTCCAAAATGATAGGCTATAAAATCAAGGTCCGGTGCATCCCATATGACAATATCCGCCTGTTTTCCAACTTCCAAGCTGCCTACAGTTGTGGACCTATTAATGGAGGCAGCGGCATTTAAAGTAACAGCGGTCAAGACCTCCTCAGGTGTCATCTTGTACTTTATGCAGGCAAGGTTCATAATTAACTGTAGGGATTTGGTAGGACAAGAACCGGGATTAAAATCAGTGGCCAAAGCAACGGGAATTCCTTTTTCTATCATAGTGCGTGCTCTAGCGAACGATTCATCTAGATACAGAGAGGTTCCAGGCAATAGGACCGCTATAACATCGGTCTTTGCCATATCTTCAATGCCTTTATCCGATGCGTGAATCAAATGTTCGGCAGAAATAGCTCCAATCTCAGCAGCTAAAGATGCACCACCCAAAGGTGTAATTTCATCGGCATGAACTTTGGGAGTAAGACCGTATTTTTTACCCGTCTCAAGTATATCCCTGGACTCGTTCACATCAAAAACTCTATCTTCGCAAAACACATCACAAAACTCCGCTAGTTTCTCTTCAGTAACTCTTAGAAGCATTTCTTCTTTTATTAATTCTATAAACTCGTCAGTTCTACCTTTATACTCTTGG
>JAQWCA010000105.1 GCA_028706065.1 Tepidanaerobacteraceae bacterium | reverse complement strand
TTTCAATGAATATACAAAGGAAAACAGAATACAGATGGGATGGGAAGTAAGCAGTCTTCTGGGAGAAGCGTATTCTCAAGAGGGCTGGGGCGGTGTTAAGGCATTAGTGGAAGAAACTTCTCTCATGGGAAAAAACCGGGGTCGAAGGATGGGCATGATGGGCCATCAAATGGGTATGAGAATGAGCCTTTCCCAAAATGATATTGTAGTCACGGACTTGGATGGTATTATCATGGCATCTTCCACTTATTTTACACCCGGCAGCTCCCTGTCGAAATCTTTATGGGACCTTAAAGTGCCAATATTCGCCGATAAAGACCATGTAGGATATGTAGTGGTTTCAAAGCCCGTAAGCCCTGATGAGAAAAGCCTGGAATCCGCTTTTTCTAAAACCCTGTCCCGTTATTCCGTCTGGGTCGCGTTATTTGGCATAGCAGCGGCAGTTTTGGCAGGTCTTTTCACTTCCGGGCAGCTTACAAAACCCATAAAGGATTTGTCCAAAGCCGTACAGCTCTTTACTAAAGGCAACAGGGATGTGCGGATTCCGGTAAAAAGCGATGATGAATTAGGAAGTCTGGCCGCAGATTTTAACCAAATGGCCGAGGTGATAAAAACCGGTGAGGAACTTCGTAAAAATCTCACCGCCGATGTGGCTCATGAGCTCAGAACTCCTTTATCCATCCTCCGGGGCACATTGGATTCCATTCAGGCAGGCGCCCTGGAGGCCACCCCTGATGTAATACTCTCACTGCAGGACGAAACAATACGCATGTCTCGCCTTATAAAAGACCTTTCGGATTTAAGCCGAGCTGAGGCTGGAAACCTGGATCTTAATCGGGAAATAATTCGCCCATCGGAGCTAAAAGATAGGTTTTCTTATTTGCGAACTGAGACTGAGCTGAAAGGCATAGATTTTGAAATAGATATTCCCGATAATCTACCGGAAATATCAGTGGATGTTGTTCGTATAGTCCAGGTAATATCAAATTTGCTTAACAACGCTTTACGTCATACAACTACCGGAAGAATTCAACTAACGGCAGAAATGACCGACGATGGGGTTATGTTTTCAGTAATGGATACGGGAGCCGGTATCAAAAAAGAGGATTTACCCTTTGTGTTTGAAAGGTTTTATCGCGAGGATAAATCCCGTTCTCGCAAAACCGGCGGCATGGGGCTGGGCCTTTCCATAGCAAAGGGCATCGTAGAAGCCCATGGAGGCAGGATCTGGGTGGAAAGTAAAGAAGGGCAAGGCAGTGTTTTTAGCTTTTCCCTACCCTATTTATAGATGCTCTCTTGCTTAAAATGTGAATAATAAAAAGTATATATCAGCTCAGCTAACCACGAGTTTTTTAAACTCAAAGCTATTAAGCAAGGGAGGAATACTTGTTACTGATTGAGCGTAATGTGTGCTCCCTGGCTTTTATTTCCAATGAATCATCCAATTCCTCAAGGCTTTCGATGTTATACTTATTTTTCAATGCAATGCTTATTATCTCATCACAAAGCTTTGGATTTTTGGGAAGTAACGGGCCGTGCAGATAAGTTCCCATGACGTTTTTATATCGGAGCCCTTCTGTTTGATCCTCACCGTTATTTCCAAAACCAGAAACTACATGGCCAAGTGGTTTTAAACCGTTTAACCATGTCCTTCCGATATGATTTTCAAATCCTACCAAATGATAATCATGAGTTCTCACTACTATATTGCCGACAAAATAACTGTCTCCGGGTTCGGTGTGAAAATCAAGAAGTCCCAAGCCGTAGGCTGTGTCATCTTTATTTTGGTAATAATGGCCTAAAAGCTGGTATCCGCCACATATGGCAAGAAAAGCTTTACCTTCTTCAACTGCATCTTTAAGCTCCGACTTTATGTTTTTCATGTCATGCCCGGCTATATCCTGCTCACTGTCAGCACCACCACCGATAAAAAATATGTCTGCATTCTTAAAATCTCCTATATCTCCTATATTGTGCTGTACCACATTTAGATCGATACCTCTCCACTGACAGCGTTTTACCAATGTAATTATATTGCCGGTATCACCGTATAAATTTAATAGTTCAGGATACAGATGGCACAGGGTGAGTTTTATCATCTTCATTTCTCCCCTTTAAGATTTTTTGAGTGTCAAAAAGCAGGCTGTAATTTAGCAAAATATATCCTACATCACTTTTGGTTTTTAGGACATTATCAACAGCATCGAAAACGGTATCAACAACAGTCAGTTTATTTTCATCTACACCTGCATACTTTAGTCGAAGAGCCATGTCATATCTTCGCCGACCGAATACAGTGTAATTTTCAATCGTATCATCAACTTCCAGTAATATTTCAAAATTTGTATCCCATAGCCAGGAAACATCACAGCCGTCCTGAGGAAAATCGTTGACACCTATCGCAATTATCTTAGAGTTTTCATCCTGGCTTACTATCTTCATAGATTCATTAAAACCTACCGGATTTTTGGCAAGATTTAATGTAATTGGCTTTCCTATATAGAATTTTTCCATCCTTCCTACTTGAGGTCGATAACTTTCAAGACCACAAAGCACCGTTTCAGGAGTGTTTTTCATTAGGGCTGCGCAGGATACGGCCGCCAATGTATTGTATATGGAATATGTATCATTGATATCCATATCCACTTCAACTTTAAAATTTTTATCTTTGCCAACAACAGTGAGTTTTCTTTTTTCTTCGCTATCTTGTATAAATGCTTTAAAGTCAGGAATAGGTCTTTTAAAACCGCATTTTTTACAGACATAATGACCTAATTGCCCATAATAATAGTGATCATAATGCAATCTACAGCCGCATTTTTTGCAAAAAACACTGTCCTTTGCCATGTCTTCACTTCCCATATCAGCTGCGGTCTCAACACCGTAGTAATATTTAACATGAGGGAGACTAGCCTCAAGGCTAACTAATGAGGGATCATCGGCATTTATTAAAAGCACCGTATCTTGAGATGTTTTTAGAGATTTTTTTATTCTATTTAGGAGGACATCAATCTCGCTATACCGGTCCAGTTGATCTCGAAATATATTTGTAAACACGATTATATGTGGCTTAATATGCACCATAACTTTGGCAAGGGAGGCCTCATCCACTTCCAGGCAAGCATAATCTGCGTCAATATGACCAAATATACTGCTGTTATTAATAAATGCGGAAATTAGCCCTGAATCCAAGTTTGCACCCAGACGATTACATATACAGGAATGACCCGACTCCCGAATAATAGAATATATCATATTATTGGTGGAGGTCTTCCCATTGGTGCCGGTAACGAATATTATCTTATCTTTTACTTGTGAGCCGAACCAGGCAAGAATATCAGAACACATCCTGAGGGCCAGCTCTCCTCCTATATTCGACCCCCGGTGCCCCATAAGCTTCACAAGCGCTATTGTAATTTTTGCAATCATAATAGCTAAGATTCTCCTCATGTGTTTTTCCTCCCCTGTAAAAACCTTTTTTGTATTTTACACTGCATTAATTATAGCATTTGCGAAGTATGGTGGCAATTTGTATATTAAAACAACTTGAAACAGCGAAAAGTCGCCAATTGGCGACTTTTGCTTAAAAGGCTGTTTACTTTCTTTTATTACAGTGAATTTATTTCCTCATTAGTATAAAGCTTTACTCCGGCGGATTGCAAAACTTCCACTGCCTTGGCCGAATCTTCGACCCGAAACAATATAAGGGCTCGGTTTCCATTTCTCTTTATAAAGGAATAAAGGTATTCGATGCTCACACCAGCATCATTCAACACTTGAAGAGCGAAGTTCAAACCACCGGGTTTATCTGACACTTCCACAGCCAAAACTTCGGTTGTATTCACTGGAAATCTTGCCGCTTTTATAACTTTTACTGCCTCTTCGGGCTTGTTTACTATCATTCGTATAATCCCAAATTCAGTAGTATCGGCAATGGATATAGCACTAATATCAATGTTGTTTTTTTCAAGTATGTCAGTAACTTGAGATAGTTTCCCGGGCTTGTTTTCTAAAAACACCGATATCTGTTTGACAAACATAAAACCCCTCCGATCCATTTTTATTTCAATCAAATTTCCTTTATATCTATCTCTTGTCAATTACCCGTTTGGCCTTACCTTCACTGCGCTCAATAGTATGAGGTTCCACCAGTTTTACATTGACATTGATGCCCAGAGTTGTATAGATGTCTGATGCAATTTTTTTGCGAACCTGCTCGAGTTTTCTGATTTCATCAGCAAATAGTTTTTCCGACACTTCCACCAAAACTTCCATGGAATCAAGATTATTAACACGATCAACAATAATTAAATAATGAGGCTCAATATCACCGGCTGCCATCAGCGCACTTTCTATCTGTGATGGGAATACATTGACACCCCGAATAATAAGCATATCATCTGTCCTGCCCAGCAATTTTCCTATTCGGGCATGAGTCCTGCCACAACCGCAGGGTTCGTAAGATAAGGATGTTATATCCCTGGTCCTGTATCGAATTACCGGTAGACCTTCTTTATCTATGGTTGTGATTACTAATTCACCCTTTTCACCCTCGGATAAAGGTTCCTCAGTAACCGGATCGATTATTTCAGGAATGAAGAAGTCTTCAAAAATATGAAGGCCCTGTTGTTCCATACATTCACAAGCTACACCCGGACCTATAACCTCACTTAATCCGTATATGTCCAATGCCTTAATCCCCAATTTCCCTTCCAGTTCCCTGCGCATGTTATCAGTCCAAGGCTCAGCTCCGAAAATACCGGCTTTTAGATTCAAATCATCTCTTTTTATGCCCATTGCTTCAAGGGTTTCAATTATACATAAGGCGTAGGAAGGTGTGCAAGCTAGAATCTCAGTTTTTAAATCCTTCATAAGCATTACCTGACGCCGAGTATTGCCGCCGGATGTAGGTATAACGACTGCTCCCAGTTTTTCCGCACCATAGTGAAAGCCAAGCCCTCCCGTGAAAAGACCGTAACCATAGGAAATTTGAACTACCGAATCCCGTTTGCCACCGCCCATTGTAAGGCACCGAGACACAAGCTCCGCCCAATTGGCTATATCTCTGCGGGTATATCCAACTACCGTAGGCTTCCCGGTGGTACCTGATGAAGCGTGAATCCTGATGATTTCCTGGAGCGGTACCGCAAACATATTATAAGGGTAATTATCCCTTAAATCCTGTTTAGCGGTAAACGGCAATAGCCTCAGATCTTCTAGGCTGTTGATATCTTCAGGAATTACACCTCTTTCTTGCATTTTTTGCCTGTAACTTGCCACATTATGATAAACTCTGTCTACGGTTTCTTTTAGCTTTGTAAGCTGGTAAGAACGAAGTTCCACCACGTTCATGCATTCTCGTGTCCTATTCCAGTGCATAGGCTGACCCCCTTATTTAATATTTAGTGTCTTTTATATTGTTGTGGGTTTTAAAGACTAAAATGTTTGATATTAAATAAAATTATACAATACAGAGTTTAAAATGCAACCAGTAATTCCAAAAATTAAACGATGTAAAATATTGACTTTTGCTAAAATATTTCCTATAATAAAGAAAATGATTTGCTTAAGGTGCCCATTTGGGAGAATAGGGAAGACCGGTGAAAAACCGGCGCGGTCCCGCCACTGTAAAGGGGAGTTGCTTAAAATATCCACTGGGAAACCGGGAAGGTTTAAGCGCGAAGAACCTGAGCCAGGAGACCTGCCTTAAGAGTTGATATTTTCCGGGAATGATGGTAAAGTTCACGGTCTAATTGATATTAGACTGTGAACTTTTTATTTTTTCCTAAAAAGAATTTACTTAACAAAATTAAAAAATGAAGGGATGATTTTTAATGACTCAACAAAAGACTAAGGTGTTTTCTCTCATGGGTTTATTTATTGCTTTAAGTGCAGTAGGTGCCTTTATAAAAGTGCCCAGTCCTACCGGTACGGTAGCCTTAGACTCGGCACCGGGCTTTGTAGCTGCCCTGTTGCTCGGTCCAGGACCTGGCGCCATCGCTGCTGCTCTTGGCCATCTTTTTACAAGTCTTTTTGCCGGTTTTCCATTAACACTACCTATTCATATTATTATAGCTTTGGAAATGGCGGCATTTGCTGCTATATATGGGTATATCGGCAAAAAAAATTTAACTGTAGGTGTGATTGTCGTATCCCTGCTTAACGGAATAATAGCCCCAGCAACTTTCATACCCATGCCACAATTTGGAATGGCTTTTTTTACCGCCATGCTTATTCCTCTTCTGGTGGCTTCCGCTGCTAATGTTATTGTTTCAGCATTGGTGTATAAAGCTATTGCCGGCATAATAAAAACGGAGACATTTAATAGTTGATTGAACAAAATACTCTGTATTGACAATAATGACTTGTTTACGGGTTAACGCGAAAAGTCCTGTTTTGTGGCACCATCTCTCGCTTATGGAAGCGAGAGTGACCATAATTGGCTTTTTACAGTTGAGTCAAACTTAAATCAGGAGGATGGCATTGTAATGTATGTAAAAGATTCGATGGCAGCCAATAGAGACGTAAGTTTTATAGAGGTAAATAAGGACCTTTATCTGGCAGTGGCCTGTGATTCCTGCGGCGGTATCGGTGAAAAGGAAAGGGATGTAGTTCGTGTACCCCCCTACATAGTAGGGCGGTTTACC
>JAQWCA010000104.1 GCA_028706065.1 Tepidanaerobacteraceae bacterium | reverse complement strand
CACGACGCTCTTCCCGATCTGCTTTCATGTTCAAAGCTGTTAATCGACGAGAGATATATATCACTAATTCCGACATGCGTGTTGCCAATGGATACAATAACCGACTAATAACTTTAAAGGAAATGAACCGAATTAAAAATATAGATGAAGAGTATAGAAAACATCAAAAACACAGAGGTCATACTGCAAAGTACACCTTTGCCGATATAGTATACAAGAGTTCTGCTATGAATGATTTAATTGAAAAGGCCGCAAAAATCGCAAAAACCAACTCCGCAATACTGATAATAGGTGAAAGTGGAACCGGTAAAGAGCTTTTGGCCCAGTCCATACACAACGCCTCCAACCGCAAAAATGCTCCTTTTATCGCCATTAACTGTGCTGCACTCAGTGAGACTCTTCTGGAAAGTGAGCTTTTCGGGTATGAAGAAGGGGCCTTCACCGGTGCCAGAAAGGGCGGTAAAAAGGGGTTGTTTGAAATGGCCGACCGGGGCACCATATTTTTAGATGAGATAGGTGATGCTCCCCTATCTATTCAGACAAAGCTCCTCCGGGTCTTGCAGGAAAAGGAAATCATGCGCATATCCGGTGAAAAAGTTATTCCGGTGGATGTTCGGGTTATTGCCGCAACCAACAAAGACCTATTGGATCTGATAGAAAAAAGCAGTTTTAGAAAGGACCTGTATTATAGGCTCAATGTCTTACCCCTTTCTGTCCCTCCTCTTCGTGAACGAAAAGACGATATTGTGATTTTATTAAAGCTCTTTTTGAAAAAATATGCAGTCAGAGAGAATATAAGAATGCCCAAACCGGACAATGATATAATAAATATTTTAAAAAAATATCCTTGGCCAGGCAATATTCGTGAACTGGAAAATCTGGCCGAATATGTCACCATTATTTCATCTGCCTCGGAAAACCTAAAAGAAGATATTATCAAATTCATTTCAACAAAGTGTTCATCAGACCATAAACCCTTATTTAAAAACTCTGCTATCAGAGATGAGGCCATGTGTATTTTGCAAATCCTGCATCAAAGTAAAAGAGAAAATATTATTATTGGCAGGGGCAAAATACGCGAAGAATTAAAATCTCAAGATATCAATCTAAGTGAACAGCAAATAAAAACCCGATTGGAAGCCTTGAAAAAAGCAGGATATATAGAGACCATAATCGGCAAGGGAACCATTATTTCATCTAAAGGGGAAGATTTAGTAGTAAATTTGACTTGATTACAGTTAAATTATTTTTTTTGACAAATGTTGACAATATCCTACCATCCATAATATAATATACCTAATGTTTTTTAATACTTACTACCTAGTAATATGCTACTAACTTCCTAAAATTTGTAAATTAAATAATGAACCGGCAAAAGGGCAAACTTATCGAAAGATAGGGACGCAAAGCCACGAATCTAAGGTGAAAACACTATGATAGTCGGGTTGCCAGGGTTTTTATTGTTAATAAGTAAAGCCATGGCATAATTATGTCATGGCTTTACTTTTGTGCAGCATTAATTAAAATGAAATATAGCAAGGACGGTGCTACAAAATGAACGTCGAATATATTAATCCATTTATAGAAGCTAGTCGAACAGTTATTAAAACCATTGCAAATATCAATATCTCACTTGGAAAGGTATATTTAAAAACATCTTCATATTCAAGTGAAACTATGGTAGTCTTTGTTGGATTAATGGGCCAACTCCGGGGTCAAGTAATATTTAGTATGAATAAGTCTGTAGCCTTTCAGATCGCCTCAGCCATGATGATGGGAATGCCTGTAAAAGAACTTGACGAGATGTCAAAAAGTGCAATTGCAGAAGCAGCAAATATGATTCTAGGAAATGCGGCAACTATTTTATACGGCAAGGGTATGAAAATAGAAATAACACCTCCATCATTGATGATGGGAGACAATATTGAGATATCCACACCTAAAATGAAAACCCTTTGTGTACCATTAAACCTCAGTTCAGGTGGAACCATAGAATTGGATATAGCAGTGATGGATAAGGAGTAAAACCGGTATACTCACGCTTATCAATGTTAAAATCCCCCCAGTTTCCTGAGGAATTAAACGGTTAAGCTATAAGTTCTGATTTATTATTTAGCAAGCTTCAATATATTAATTACATCTTTTTTGTATAACTTTTTGAATCTACCTACATAACTGCCTTTTGTACATTTTTGTGCAATCAATTCAAAATCATCTGTGGGTAACTTGTATTCTGGTAAAGATGTTGGCATATTCATGTCCCTTATAAAATTTTCAAATTCTTTAATACCTTCTAAAGCTACCTGCTCTGAATTTTTACCAGCTTTTAAAACTCCAAACACATTTTCTGCAAATTGTACAAATCTGCTTATGTTTTCTTTATATACATATTTCATCCATGCTGGAAAAATAATAGCCAGAGTCACCCCATGTGTGGTTCCATATAATGCAGTTAGTTCATGTCCGATTCTATGAGTACCCCAGTCTTCTTGTCTGCCAAGTCCTAAAATTCCATTATGCGCAATTGTACCACTTAACATTATTTCTGCCCTAGCATCATAATCCATAGGGTCTTCTTTTAATTTATAGGCATTGTTCATTATGGTTTTTAGGGTAGCCTCACAAAGTTTATCCGTTAAGTCTACATCAATTGTCTGCGTAAAGTATCTTTCCAAGACATGTGATATCATATCAATTATCCCTGCAAAAGTTTGTTTATTTGGTAATGTTAAAGTAATCTCTGGATTAAGTATAGCAAATTCCGGCCTTAAGCAATCATGTTCGATGCTCATTTTAAACTTTCCATCTTCATTGGTAACAACAGCACTAGAACTCATTTCACTTCCTGAAGCAGGTATTGTTAGAACAACACCTACAGGCAAAGCTTCGTTAAAGCTTCCTTTACCCGTAAAGCAGTCCCATATATCTCCATCGTATAATACACCTGCTGCAATTGTCTTTGCAGAATCTATAACACTTCCGCCACCTACAGCCAAAATAAATGTTATTTCATTTTCTCTGCAAATTTCTATTCCTTTTTTAACCAAACTTAACTTAGGATTAGATTCTACTCCCGGTAGTTCAACAATTTCGAGCTCTTTACCTTTCAGAATTCCTGTAACTTTATCATACAATCCGCTTTTTTTAATACTTCCTCCTCCATAATGCAATAAAACTTTTTTATGTTTATTATCTATAAGATCTTTAACTTCATCTAATGAATCCTTGCCAAAAACTAATTTTGTCGGGTTATAGTAAAAAAAACTATTCATACTAACACCACCTTATAATTTTGTTTAACTACTTGTATTTATAAGTGTTAAACTTTTTCATTACATCATCCATTTGAGATTGGGATAATAAATTTGGTTCACCTAACGCTTTTGTTATACAATATATTTCAGATACAAACTCCAAATGCTCTGCAGTAGAAAATGCCCTTCCGATATCAGTTCCAAGTGCAATAAGGCCATGATTTCCCAGCAGCACAGCATTTCTGTCACCAATTGCCTCCAAGGCATTTTCCGCTAATTCCATAGACCCATATGTTGCGTATTTTGCGCATTTTACATCATAACCTGCAAATCCTATTAAGTAATGAACAGGTTTTAGGTCCCACCCCATACAGGATATGGCAGTAGCAAATTTTGAATGAGTATGCACTATTGCATTTGCATCTTTCCTGTTTTTATATAAGATCAGGTGCATCCCTAACTCGCTTGAGGGTTTAAGATTACCCTCCACTACTTCACCATCAAGATTTACAATAACTACATCTTCAAGTTTTGTTTCAAAATAGTCTAACCCACTGGGGCTAATTGCGATCAGACCTTCTTTTCTATTAAAAATACTGATATTACCTCCGGAACCAGTAGTTAAATTGTGAGTAATAAGTTTTTTTCCATGTTCTACAACTAACTCTCTTTCCCTTTGCATTTTCATATTTATACGCTCCTAATAATTTCTGACTACCTAATTTTAATAAAATTGTTCAACGTTTGTTTCAAAATACCTATGAAGATCATATGGGGAATAGATACCTTTATCAGTTACTACTCCACTTATTAAATGAGGTGGAGTAATATCAAAGGCAGGATAGTAACCTTTAACCCCATCTAATGTGTTTTTTATTCCTCTTGCTTCCAATACCATTCTAGAATCTCTTTTTTCTATAGTCACTGTTGAAACAGTGTCATGCCCTTTATCCGGAATGCCTGTTACAAAATATGGGACCCCATGATATTTTGCTACAATTGCTATTTGATATGTCCCTATTTTATTTGTGATATGCCCATCAAGGCAAATAACATCAGCTGCTGAAGTAAACAGGTCCACCTTATTAGTTTTCATAATAAAAGCAGGCATATTATCTGTGATTACAGTCGTATCAAATCCCTGATCATATGCAACACTGGCTGTAAGCCGTGCACCCTGAAAATACGGCCTGGTTTCCGGGACAAATAACTTTATATCCTTATTCCTTTTTTTAGCTACCCTAAGCATCATTCCAACAATCGTTTCTCCAAAGCATTGCGTCATAATAGCTCCCTTATCAGGGAACATATCTACAAGATTTTCTCCTACCTTTTCCATAATTGAATATCTACGATTAAGTGAGTCTATGGTATTGTTAAATATACTTTCATCTACTGCCTCACCTTTGCCCATTGCTTCTTTAGCAACTTTTATACATCCATCTGTAATTTGACTCATCCTCTTTACTGTGGTAGGCCTGGCATGAGATAGTGTATGGGCAGCCTTCTTTAGATAATCCATCATCTGTTTCTCAGGCATATTTCTAGATTCATATGCGGCTAGTGCCATACCCATACCAGCAGCAGTATAAGGTCCTGCACTTTGAGTTACCATATCAGCTATAGCTTTAGCTACTTCTTCATGTGTCCTGCAGGTTACAAACTCTATTTTTGTTGGATAAATCCTTCTATCTAATATTCTAACAGCACCGTTTTCGTACCATGCAACATTTTCGTATCTAAGCATAAAAGCTAAACCTTCATCTTTTCTTATCATGATCATCTCTCCCTTTCCTGCAATTTATATTACATGATAACTTTTTAGTCTAATCCTACTTTGATTATTGCTTCAAGTGCAATTTTAATTTCATTTTCTACTGCTTTGTGAACGATATCCTCTTCAGGTTTATAATTTTCCACTCCAACAAGTTCAAAAGCCTTTGCATCTGCTGCTAGTATTACTCCTGCTTTTATTCCGTGTAATGAAGCAACTACTAATAAACTGGCAACTTCATTTTCTGTAGCTTTTACACCTGCCTTTGAATACAGCTCTACCCTTGATTCTAAAATACTTGGATAAAACAATGCTTGTGATAATATTATCCCTTTATGAAATTCTACTCCCAATTCCTTGGCGCTATCCGTTAATGCTGCAACTACTTCGCCATCGGCAACAGCAGGATATGATAATGGTATCATTTTTTCCGTTACACCTTCTTCTCGACAAGCAGCAGTACCAATAACTATACTTCCTGCATCAATACCATCCTGCATACCTCCACATGTACCAACTCGTATAATAACCTTTGCACCGGCACGATATAAACTTTCAAATCCAATAGCGGCTCCGCCGGCTCCTACTCCATGGGAAGTTACTGTAATTGGAATATCTTTATATAATCCATTGTAAGTCCAATACTCTCTGTTTTTAGCCATGCATTTTGTATCTGTAAGCATTTGCGAAATTCGTTCGGCTCTTGCTGGATCACCACAGGTAATAACCCTCGGGTTAATATCTCCAACTTTCACAGCTATACATGGTAATAATGCTTCATTATTCATCAAAAATACCTCCTCAGAAATATGCTTTCTTAATGCTTCGTCTAAATTTTCAATTCATATATCTTTTTATCTTAATGCTTGTTGTTTTCTAATCTTGTATCCTACAGTGGAAAGTGCAATGATTGTAACAATATATGGAATAGTCATTGTTAGCTGGCTTGGTATAACATTTTGCAAGGATACACTTAAAGTCTGTGCTCCTCCAAATAACAGACTTGAAAATATAATATATAAAGGATGACTTTGTCCCATACCTGCAGCAGCCATAGCAATAAACCCACGGCCTGCTGTCATATTCTCGGTAAAAAGCGTCACCTGACCCATGCTCAGTACTGTACCGCCAAGTCCGGATAAAGCTCCGGAAATCATAACCGCAATCATGCTGGTTCTTAATGCATTAATTCCCAAGCTTTCCGAAGCCTCTTTATTTATTCCAATAGAATGAACTCTGAAGCCTGGCACAGTCTTAAACAAGAAAATGTACATCAATATTGCGATGACATAGGAAAGATAGTCTATAATAGTTAAATTTTCTAACATCCTTCCAACAAAGGGTAGTGCTTCTATAAATGGCAGATTTATTTTTTTAAGGGAAATTAAATCAGGACTGCTAAACCCCCCTCTTACACCTAAAATTACAAATAATAAAATACTTGTGAGCCCTGCAACTAATAGATTGATTGAATTACCTATTACTACATCTGCAGCTTTGTACTTAACCTGAGAACAGCTACAATGGTACCAATAAGCGTGCCTGAAATTATTCCCGCAATTACAGCTAATAATGCACTCCCTGTCAAATAGTTCACAACTATTGATGTAAAAGAAGCAATTAACATTTGGCCT
>JAQWCA010000103.1 GCA_028706065.1 Tepidanaerobacteraceae bacterium | reverse complement strand
CTGAACAACAAATCAAAGAAAAGATAAAGCAATTAGGTGAACTGATAAGCCGGGATTATAAAGATAGCGATAAATTTCTGCTTGTAGGAGTGCTTAAAGGTGCTGTAGTGTTCATGTCTGATCTTATTAGACATATTGATATTCCTCTACAGATAGATTTTATGGCAGTGTCTAGTTACGGTTCTTCGACTGAGTCATCAGGTGTTGTCAGGATATTAAAAGATCTGGACCAAACCGTTGAGGGGAAAGATCTGTTAGTTGTGGAAGATATTATTGATTCGGGGCTTACCCTAAGTTATATGTGTAAAATATTACAGTCACGCAAACCTGCAAGCCTTAAAATATGTGCACTTCTTGACAAACCGAGTCGGCGAAAAATTGATTTAAAGGTAGATTATCTCGGTTTTGAGATCCCCGATTATTTTGTTGTGGGATACGGGCTTGACTATGCCGGGAAATATAGAAACTTACCGGACATCAGTGTGCTTAAGCCCGAGATTTATCTTGGCGATTAATTAAGCAGTACAAAAATGGCAGTGTGCTATTTTCATTAATTGTAAAAAGGATTTGTATGTGGTAAAATATCTCGTGGGAGCATTAAATCCTGGAAGGAGGAGAATTTTTGAACAACTTTTTCCGGAGCATTAGCTTTTATCTATTGATAATCATTCTGGTCCTATCATTAGTTCAATGGTATTCCAACCAGGAAGCGGCTCAGGTAAGGATAGGGTACTCGGAATTGATCCAACTCATAGATAAAAATCAGGTAGAAAGTATAAAAATAGTTGAAAACAGCATCAACGGTACCTTAAAGGACGGGCGAGACTTTACAAGTTACGTACCGGATTTAACTACTTTTATGGAAAAGATAGATGAACCTACCAAAAAAGGAGAATTAACCGTTGAATCAGAGCCTAAACCTACTTCTCCATGGTGGACACAAATTCTGTCACCACTTTTACTGATGGTATTTGTTATAGGTGCGTGGTACTTTTTTATGCAGCAAAGCCAGGGTGGTGGAAGCCGTGTTATGTCCTTTGGCAGGAGCAAGGCGAAGCTTCATACAGAAGACAAAAGACGAATAACATTCAAGGATGTTGCTGGAGTTGATGAGGCTAAAGAGGAACTGGAAGAGGTAGTTGAGTTTTTGAAGCAACCTAAGAAATTTATAGAAATTGGAGCTAGGATTCCTAAAGGCGTTTTGCTTATAGGACCTCCCGGCACTGGAAAGACTTTACTTGCCAAAGCTGTAGCAGGGGAAGCAGGAGTCCCGTTCTTTAGCATAAGTGGCTCGGATTTTGTAGAAATGTTCGTAGGTGTTGGTGCTGCCAGAGTCAGAGATCTTTTTGAACAGGCAAAAAAGAATGCACCATGTATTGTATTCGTTGATGAAATAGATGCTGTCGGCCGTCAGAGAGGTGCTGGTCTTGGCGGTGGTCATGATGAAAGAGAGCAAACTCTAAACCAATTACTGGTCGAAATGGATGGTTTCGGTATAAACGAAGGTATAATTATTTTGGCAGCTACTAACCGACCGGATATCTTAGACCCTGCGCTATTACGACCCGGGAGATTTGATCGGCAAGTGGTGGTTGACAGGCCTGATGTAAAGGGAAGGGAAGAGATACTAAAAGTCCATGCCAGGAATAAACCACTGGCTGAAGGTGTAGAACTATCGGTGTTAGCCCGAAGAACTCCGGGATTCACTGGTGCTGACCTTGAAAACCTTATGAATGAATCGGCCTTGCTTTCGGCTCGCCGTGATAAAAAGAAGATAGATATGCTGGAATTGGAAGAAGCAATAACCCGGGTAATTGCCGGCCCGGAAAAAAAGAGTCGAGTAATGACCGATCGAGAACGCCGTTTAGTGGCTTATCATGAAGCAGGGCACGCTGTAGTGGCCCACCTATTACCTACCGTAGATCCGGTTCATGAGGTTTCAATTGTACCTCGGGGCAGGGCTGGTGGATATACCATGATACTACCTAAAGAAGACCGATTTTTTATGGGTAAAAGTGAGTTAATGGATCAAGTGACGCATCTGCTTGGAGGTAGGGTATCGGAAGAGATGGTATTAAATGAAATAAGCACCGGAGCCCAAAACGATCTTGAGCGGGCAACTCAAATAGCCCGAAAGATGGTAATGGAATTTGGCATGAGTGAAAACATCGGTCCAATGACTTTAGGCCATAAACATGAAGAAGTGTTCTTGGGAAGAGATCTTACCCAAGGCCGAAATTACAGCGAGGAAGTTGCAGCTTCTATTGACAAGGAAGTAAGGAGTATAATTGAAAAGTGTTATGACACAGCGAGGACATTGCTGTCCGATAATGTCAATAAACTCCATAAAGTGGCTACAGCTTTGCTTGAACGGGAAAAACTTGATGAAACGGAGTTTCTAGAAGTCTTTGCAGGTGCATAATTTAAAAGAATAGATCTTGGAGGTTGCAATAAAACTGCAGCCTCTTTTTGTTTACGCTTATAGAAACCATTGCTATAATGGCAGTAACATTTTCATCGCCATCCCTTAAAACATTCACCTGAGAGGGCCTGTCATAACAATTAGTATTCGTTTATCGTGTGTGGGTAACCGCACGTTAGTTCTGAGGTGGGCAGCTATCTCCACGGCCTTAATACATCAGAATCAAGTATAATTTCCCACCTGAGGAGGTAGTCTAAATCAAGGGTGATCGTATTGTCTATAGGTAGAGATATTTTATTTCTTTTTGTAGCATTTTTAGCCGGCGTGGCCATGGCCGGTCAGGGAACCATGAATTCTGCAGTAAGCAAAGCTATCGGTTTGTCAGAATCCACCTTTGTAGTACATTTGACTGCCACTGTGGTAATGATAATTATATTAATATTGGGTCTTGGAAATGGGGATTGGAGCAAATATGGGAGTATTCCATGGTACTACTACGCTGGGGGCCTCATAGGTGTTGCAATTACCTATGGTGTGGTAATAGGTATTGCCAAATTAGGGGCAGCAGTAGCTACCACTTCAATAATTGTGGGGCAAGTTCTTACTGCATGTCTGTTGGACCACTTTGGTATTTTTGGTCTGGAGAAGGCACCCTTAACATGGTTGAAGCTTGTAGGTGTAGTGCTTTTAGCACTAGGTGCAAAACTGCTGTTGGGTTAATTTGGGATTAGACGTTGACAATAAAATAATTAACTGATACGATATATATAATCAAATCGACATATAACGATTTGAGGAAATCAAAGAAAATATATTTGGAATCAGGAGGTTATTTTATATGGATTTAGCGCACACATATTTAGGTGAAAAGGCACTGGAGCAGGGGATAAAATACATTGTAAACAAGCCTATGGAAAACTTAGATAAAACTATTGAATGGGTAGAAAAAATACCTATGGCACCTCACCATAAAGATTATGTTAGCGGTGTTAAAACATTTTTAGAAAACAAGGACTCTAATTGGTACAAGCTGGCAAAGCGATTGTTGACAGAAACTGATCCACATGTGAAAGAAAAGATGGCAGTTAATTTCTTTTTAAATGCCAATTTTTTAGGTGTTCCTAAACAATTAGAGCTAACTGAAAAGCTGGGATGCTCCATTCCCTTTGCTCTCCTTATTGATCCCACAGAGCGATGTAACCTTCACTGTACCGGATGTTGGGCAGGTGACTACAAAAAAGGTGATGACCTTGATTTCGACTTGCTTGACAGAGTTTTGACAGAAGCAGAAGAATTAGGCATATATTTTATAATAATGTCCGGGGGCGAGCCAACTGTAAGAAAAAATGATATAATAAGATTGGCAGAAAAACATAGCTCTCAATGTTTTCATTTATTTTCAAATGGGACATTGGTTGATGATAAGTTTGTGGAAGACATGAAGCGGGTAGGCAATATTACAGTCGCTTTCAGTATTGAGGGGTTTGAAGAGAGCACTGATGCTCGTCGGGGCAAGGGTGTCTTTAAAAAGGTTATGGAAGCCATGGATAGGATGAGAAAAGCCGGGCTAATATATGGAGTTTCGGTGACTTATTGCCGAAATAATACCGAAGAATTGGCCAGCGAAGAATTTGTAGACATGTTGGTGGATAAGGGTGTTTCCTTCGGATGGTATTTTACTTACATTCCCATAGGGAAAGATGTGGACCTTTCCATGATGGCAACACCGGAGCAGCGAGCTTTTATGTACGACCGTATCTTGGAGTACAGGAACACAAAACCCATTTTTCTTATGGATTTCTGGAATGATGGAGAAGCCGCCAATGGCTGTATAGCCGGAGGTAAAAGGTACCTTCATATCAATGCCCATGGAGATGTAGAGCCATGTGCCTTTGTCCACTATTCCAATTGCAATATAAAAGATGTATCATTAAAAGAAGCCCTTGGTTCTCCGCTAATGCTATCATACAAGAAAAGACAGCCTTTTAATGTGAATTTGAGAAGACCATGTCCCATTATTGACAATCCACAAATTCTAAAAGAGATGGTCAAAGAAAGTGGTGCATATTCTACTCAAGTTCATGCTGACGAAACGGCAGATGAATTTGCAAATAAACTTGAACCTTATGCCGACAGGTGGGGTGATATAGCGGATAAAATCTGGAAGGAAAAACACACGTCAAAAATGAGTTCTATAAAATGATTATATGGTCTTTATAAAACAAGGAGGTGGAAGGTTGGCATTATTTAAAAATGCCTTGGAGTTCCAAGTGGATTTTTTACGCAGTTTAGGTGATAAAACAAGGCTAAGAATTATCAAAGCATTGATGGAACGGGAAAAAACAGTAACACAGCTGGTAGAAGAATTGGAAAGCTCACAAGCTAATATTTCCAGTCATCTAAAAACCTTAAAAGACAGCGGAATTTTAAAGAGCCGGCAGCATGGCAAATACGTATTTTATAGCCTAAATGATGATGATATTCAGGAGCTTTTAGCATACTTAGAAAATAGAATATTGAGTTTGAGGCAAAAAGCCCTTGAGGGTATATAGTCTATCAAAGTCCGGATTTCCGGACTTAATTTTTTTAGTATTGCTTTTTGTGTAGTGTATTGATAAAATGAAAATGAAATATACTCAAAATCGTCCGGCATCCTTAAAAGGAGCTGGAACGGAGGTGAAAAAATGAAAACGGAGTCAGCGGTTAACAAATGGCATGCAAGGACACTGACGGTATCGGGACTTTTAGGGGCTCTGACCATTATACTGGGCATAACGCCTTTAGGTTTTATACCGGTACCATCTGCAGCAGGTCATGCGACTATTATGCACGTCCCGGTGATTCTCGGCGCTGTTCTGGAAGGACCAATGGTAGGAACCCTTACGGGTTTAATTTTTGGACTTCACAGTTTTCTAAGGGCGGGTAGTGCTCTTTTCGCCGATCCTCTTATCGCAATAGGTCCTAGGATTCTCATCGGAATCGTCGCATATGGTGTTTACCGGCTAACCCGTAGCGAAGCTCTAGCGGCAGCCTTTGGCACTTTTACTAATACTGCGGGTGTTATGGGTCTTGCAGTTCTTCGAGGGTATCTACCTGCACCGGTAGCTTGGGGAATTGTTTTGACACATGGTATTCCGGAGGTAATCTTAGCTGTTGCCATTACTGTTGTTGCTACAAGGGCTTTACGAAAAGTTAGAAGGTGAGCTAATGATACTGGCGATTGATGTAGGCAATACAAATATGGTTCTGGGCATCTATGATGACAACAGGTTGTTGGCATCATACAGAATAGCAACACATCATGAATATACTGAAGATGAGTATGCTAGTGTGTTTGATTCCCTTTTGCAGTTCAATGGAATAAATCCTAAAGGTTTTGAAGGGGGAATTATTTCATCAGTGGTTCCTACCTTAACCGTTACCTTGGGAAAAATGTGTGATAAATATCTATTTTTTAAGCCCCTTTTGGTGGGACCCGGTATAAAAACTGGAATAAACATAAAATATGAAAACCCACGGGAAGTTGGAGCTGATCGTATTGCCAATGCGGTAGCAGCATACTATAAATACGGTGGGCCGATAATTATTATAGACTTCGGGACTGCCACCACTTTTGATGCGATAACAGCAGATTTTGACTATCTTGGCGGTGCTATTGCCCCAGGGATAAGTATTTCATCAGAAGCGTTGTTTAAAAGTGCAGCCCGACTTTATCGAGTTGAGATTGCCCGGAGCGACAAAATCATTGGGAAAAATACGGCGGCCAGTATGCAATCAGGGATTTACTACGGTTATATTGGGCTTGTAGAAAATATTGTAAAAAAAATGAAAGAGGAAATGGGTGGCGGCCGAATAAATACGGTTGCCACCGGCGGCCTTGCTCCCCTCATATGCAGTGGAACAAAAAATATCGATACAGTTGATATGATGCTTACACTGGATGGTTTAAAAATGATTTATGAAAAAAACATGGATTAATAAAGGGAAAACTCTGGTTTTCCCTTATCTTTTGCAACAATGGAGGTTGAAATATTGCAAAAATCCTGCCAACATGAAACACAATTATATCTTGCTCCTATGGCCGGTATAACCGATATGCCTTTTAGGACTATATGCAGGCAGCTTGGGGCAGATGTAATGATAACAGAAATGGTAAGCACCCGAGGCTTAGTCTATAATGACTCTAAAACTTCCAAATTATTAGAGGTTGAACCTGGTGAAAATCCTATTGGAGTTCAGCTGTTCGGCAATGACCCGGAGGATTTCGCTAAATCGGTCAAAAAGATCGCTGATCTGCCC
>JAQWCA010000102.1 GCA_028706065.1 Tepidanaerobacteraceae bacterium | reverse complement strand
AAAGCTTC
Source organism: Tepidanaerobacteraceae bacterium (assembly GCA_028706065.1). GTDB lineage: Bacteria > Bacillota > Thermosediminibacteria > Thermosediminibacterales > Tepidanaerobacteraceae > JAQWCA01. The sequence continues at coordinate 6,739 of JAQWCA010000102.1, read as the reverse complement.
AAACAATTGTTGAAACCCTTCGGCAGCAAAACAAGAATGGTGATGCGAAAAAACTTGAAACAATGGCAGAAGGATATGGGCTGAGCTTAATTTTAAACGATGGTACTTTTATACCGTGTTCTGCATGGACTTGGGCCAGTTTCAGCTTCAAAGGTGGAGACGGAATTCCCACACCGCTCTTTTTACACGTTGAGAGGGACTGGTTTAACCATGACTTATTAGAAGAAATATATAAAGAGATGGGGTATAATGCCGGAGAAATTCTGCAACAGGTATTCCAATATATAAGCCAAGGCCGTGAAAGTATTGATTTAGCGAAGGCTCTGCTAGGAGTAAAGCCTCACCGGGAGGAAGTAGTAATTCAAGAATTGGATTACTGGCCAAAGGCAGAAGTTCTAGAACGTTACAGTGAAATGCCAATACTTACTCCCATAAAAGATCACTGGTGGGAAAATAAATTTGTGCTGAATACTGCGTCTTTTCGGATAGGGGATAAGGTATATCTACTCTATAGAGCCTTCGGTGAGGATGAAATTTCCCGAATTGGTCTTGCTATTTCTGATGGCTACAATATAATTGAAAGATTAAGTGACCCTATATTTGTTCCAGAGATCCAAGAAGAGAAGAAAGGTTGTGAAGATCCAAGAACCGTTATAGTAGATAATGAAATCTTTATGCTATATACTGCTTATGACGGTATCGTGGCTCAGATTGCGGCAGCTTCCATTTGCGTAGAAGATTTTGTCAATAGGAAATTTAATCGATGGACCAGAAGAGGACTTGCTTTTCCTGGACTGTGGGATAAGGATGCAATATTATTTCCGGAAAAAATCGATGGGAAATACGTCATATACCACCGCATTGAGCCGAGTATTTGGATTGCATATTCGGGAAAATTAACCTTTCCATGGCCTCGAAATGGACATAAGATAATAATGGGGCCCCGTTCGGGGATGATGTGGGATTCGCTAAAGATAGGGGCCGGTGCACAACCAATTAAAACCCGTTATGGATGGTTGCTCATATACCACGGGGTGGATCAGGATATGGTATATCGCCTGGGGGTAATGCTGGCTGATTTAAAGGACCCAGGTCGTCTACTCTATCGTTCGCCCAATCCTACCCTATCTCCGGAAACCGAATGTGAGATAGGCAAAAAAGATGAATGTTGGGTACCCAATGTGGTATTTACCTGTGGTGCCGTTCCTGCCCAAGACAAAGAAATTCTCGACATAGATGACGAAATCCTAGTATACTACGGTGCAGCCGATACCTATATCTGTGTAGCTACCGGAAGTGTAGGAGATATGATTCCACCGGAAGTAAGAGAAAGAATTGACAATCGCATAAAAGCCCTCAATTAAAAAAAGACACGAGAAACGTTTCTCGTGTCTTTTTTTTCAATGTAGTTTAACTTTATTTCTTGGTGTAATGTGGGAAGTATATCGCTTTTTGTAAAAAGCAGTATATTTGCCCTGCCGGAACCCTTTACAACGTCTGAGCTTGTCTGAAAATGAAATTCAAATGTTGAGAAAAAGGAATATTTGATGATATAGTATAAAACACCGGCGAAGTTTGCGAAATTCCAGATTTTAAGCATATTTTTTGAAGGAATTTTAGAGTTGACGTCGAAGTTTAAAATATGTGTAACTAAATGACATTTGGAGTGATCGCTTGTGATAGAGTTATTTGGGGTTACTAAGATGTATCCGGGTGGCCAAGTCGCCCTTAAAGATATAAACTTGAGAATTTCGAAGGGAGAATTTGTATTTATTGTAGGCCCCAGTGGGGCAGGAAAATCTACTTTAGTAAAGCTTTTGTTTAGGGAAGAGCTGCCTACAAGAGGACAGATTTTTTTTAGCGGAAGAAACATAAACAGACTGAGGCATCGTGAAGTTCCCTATCTAAGGCGACGAATCGGTATTGTCTTTCAGGATTTTAGGCTATTACCGGAGAAAACCGTATATGAAAATATATCTTTTGCTATGGAAGTGATAGAGGCTTCCAGTAGGGAGATAAGAAAAAGAGTGCCACAGGTTTTAGATAGGGTAGGGTTATCTCACAAGGTCAAGGCGAAACCCTCGGAGCTTTCCGGAGGAGAACAACAAAGGGTAGCTTTGGCACGTGCCCTGGTAAATAATCCTGACATTCTTATAGCCGATGAACCCACCGGTAACCTTGATCCGGATACTTCGTGGGATATTATGACACAGTTGGATGATATCAACAAGCGCGGAACTACAGTGGTAGTAGCTTCCCATGCTCGGGAACTGATAGATTGCATGAAAAAAAGGGTAATCCAGCTAGAAAAAGGCAGCCTGGTCAGGGATGAGGAAAGAGGGGTATATAGTAATGAGACTTAGGACTATAAAATATTTTTTCAGAGAATCCTTTACCAGTCTTGTGAGAAACCGCTGGATGAGTCTTGCTTCCGTTGGAGCAGTAGCTTCAGCCCTTATTATATTAGGCTCCTTTTTGCTGCTCTCTGTGAATTTCGACTATATTCTAAAAGATGTGGAATCACAGGTTGAAATTACAGCTTATTTGGAAGACTCCTTAGACAAAAATGGGATATCACGGTTGAATAATCATTTAACAGCCATCATAGGAGTGAAGGAAGTTAATTTTATTTCTAAGAAAGCAGCCATTGAAGAATTTAAAGAACAAGTGGGGAAAGAACTTTTAGAGGGCATAGATAATCCACTTCCGAATTCCTTCCGTATAAAGGTAAATGATCCTCATGAGGTAGCTGTGGTAGCTGAAAAAGTTGAGAAATTTGCCGGTATAGATGAGGTCAAATACGGGAAGGGTGTGGTGGAAAAACTGTTCAAGATTATTCATTGGGTCAGATTGATAGGTTTGGCTATAATGATAGTTTTTGCTGCAGTTTCGGTATTTATCATTTCAAATACCATTCGGCTTACGGTTTTTGCTAGGCGACGAGAGATAAACATCATGAAATATATTGGTGCCACAGATTGGTTTGTGCGATGGCCGTTTTTAATTGAGGGTATAGTATTGGGTTTGATTGGTTCGTCGATTGCTATCGGTGTTTTGGGTATAGCTTATAATTATCTTTACATTACGGTTAAATTAAACCTGCCCATGATTTCTCTTGTGCCAAAGGAACAATTTTACGATTATGCCCTTGGATTTCTAGGTATAGGTATGCTCATAGGAGCATTTGGCAGTAGCTTTTCTATAAAGCGGTTTTTAAATGTCTAGTGTGTGTTTGGGAGGAGGAAGAGGATGAACCGGAAAAAACAAAGGCTGGTGGCAGTTTTTTTGCTCTTGGCGATGATGGCAATAGCTGTTCCGGCTACTGCTGATGACATCGATGATCTGAAAAAAAAGCAAAATATTATTAGCACTCAAATTGAGAACCTGAAACAGAGTATAAAAAAAGTGAACAAGGAGAAAAAAAGTGTATCAGATGAGATAGCGGAAATTGAAAAGAATTTGATCCAGGCACAAAAAGAGTTAACTGAAACCGAAGCCAAACTCAAGGAAACTCAGGTAAAGCTGGCAAATACTATGGAAGAACTCAAAAAAGCCAAAGATCAGGTAGAAGAACAAAAGGACGATCTAAATGTTCGCATGAGAACCCTCTATAAAACCGGCCCGGTGGATTACATAGAGGTAATTTTAGCGTCTTCCAGTTTTTCTGATTTTTTAACAAGACTTGATCTTGTTAAACGTGTCATTGAATCTGATAAAAACCTTCTTATTGAATTTAAGGGGAAACAGGAAGAAGTTGCCAAAAAAAAGGCCGAGCTTGAGGAACAGCATAGGCTTATAGCAAAGCAACGCAACGATATAGATGCAAGACGGGTCAGTATAGCCTCTTATCGAGGAGATCGAAAGAGACTGATGGCAGAGCTTGATAAACAGAAAAAAGAGTACGAGCGTCAAGAGGATAAACTGCTAAAAGACTCTGAAGCCCTCAGACGGCAAATTCTTGCATGGGAAATGAAAAATAAGAAGGGATTTTTTGGAACTGGGGAATTTCGTTGGCCTACACCCAGCTGCACATATATTACTTCTGAGTTCGGATGGAGAATACATCCTATCTTTAAAAGCAGACGATTCCATGAAGGTATAGATATTGGGGCTTCAATGGGAGCCGATGTATTGGCTGTGGATGACGGTGAAGTAATTTTCTCAGGGTCTTACGGAGGCTATGGCAACACTGTCATAGTGAGCCATGGCGGAGGTATTTCCACACAATACTCACACCTTTCCAAGTTGCTTGTAGCCGAAGGCAAAAAGGTTCTAAAAGGTGACAAAGTAGGTTTGGTGGGTAGCACAGGATGGTCTACAGGTCCCCATCTACACTTTGGTGTAATACAAAATGGTGAAGTTGTTAACCCTTGGAATTGGTTGAAATAAGTGATATAATGGTAAAGACTAAAAACTTTACCGGGTGGGAATACATATGCGAAATGACAAAGTTAGAAATATATCAAAAGTAGCGGTATTGTGTATAGCGGTATCGCTGCTTTCGTTTTTTGCAGGGACTAAAACACATGATTACAATAAAGGTTATGACAAAGATATAGTTGCTGCTATCATTGAAGGACAGCCAAATTTGGAGCGGCTAAAGCCAATTTCCGATGTGATGAAACTCATAGAGAACAAGTATGTAAAAGATGTAGAGACAGACAAATTAATAGAGGGAGCTATCCGGGGTATGGTGGATTCTCTTGAAGATCCTTATTCTGTTTTTATGAATGGTGAAGAATTTTACGATTTTATTACGGCTATAAACGGTTCCTTCGGTGGTGTAGGAATGGTCTTAAGTATTGATGAAAAAACAGGTGCCATTATCGTTGTTTCCCCCATCGAGGAAACTCCTGCTCAGCAGATGGGTATTCTTCCTAGAGATATTATTGTTAGAGTTGACGATGAAGACCTTGCCGGGAAAAGCCTTGATGAAGCAGTCAAACTTCTCAGAGGTGAGAAAGGCACAAAAGTTACTGTATATATAAGAAGACAGGATAACAAAGAATTATTGAAATTTGAACTGGTCAGGGACGATATTCGAATAACAACCGTGAAACAAGAAGTTATCGATCATAATATAGGATATATTAAAATAACTTCCTTTGATTCCCATACTTATGATGAGTTTAAACTGGCAATTGATAGTTTAATGGAAAGAGGCATAAAAGGGCTTGTATTGGATTTAAGAAATAATCCAGGAGGTTCTCTCTATGAGTCAGTAAAAATTGCCGATGAAATACTGGGAGAAGGACTGATAGTTTACACAGAGGATAGGAATAAAAATAAGTTGGAAGAATATTATTCTGATGATAACCAAATTTCTGTGCCTTTGGCAGTGCTTATTAATGAAAATAGTGCCAGTGCTTCGGAAATTGTAGCTGGTGCTATCCAAGACCACAAGGCAGGGGTAATTGTGGGAGATAAAACCTTTGGGAAAGGTTCCGTTCAAGAGGTAGAACCTTTTGAAAACGGAACAGGAATGAAATTGACCATCGCCCGGTATTATATACCTGGCGGGCGATGTATTGACGGTATAGGGATTGAACCTGATATTAAGGTTGAACTGGGTGAGAATCTTAGCCCTTTTGAAGTTCCCAGGGATAAAGATTCTCAACTATTGAAGGCTCTTGAAATAGTCAAATCTTCCGCTATGGCGGAAAAACGGGAGCGATAACTGTGTTTCCTTTTGGCAAAATTATAATTCTTATACTGCAGGGTATACCTTCATCTATTTTGAATCCGTTTTTCTGGCTTGTCATTTATATGGTATGGAACCAGTACAAGAAAACTGCGGCACTGGAAAAAGATATGTTTGGTAAAGTTAAAATCAATCCTAAGGACAAAATACTCTATGCAATATTTTACGGAATACTTGGCGGAATCGTAGGCAGTTTGGCAGTCATGTTATTGGGCATCAGTATAACAGAAGCCGGCTTGATATACGTATGGCCGACAGCCTTAATTCTTGCTCTTATACACCCACATTTAATGTGTTTTTCATACGCCGGTGGCTTAGTTTCTTTGTTTTCTCTTGTTATGGGATTTCCGCGGATAGATGTGGCAGGTCTCATGGGTCTTGTGGCCATACTCCATTTCGTAGAAAGTCTCTTAATATATTTTGCCGGGTACATCAACGCCACACCTGTGTTTATAAAAGATGACAGGCATGGTATTGTAGGTGGATTTTCCTTACAGGAGTTCTGGCCTGTTCCCATCATGTTGCTAACGGTGATTGTAGGAGATTTTCCTTCCATGGATGTGGTTCAAATGCCTGATTGGTGGCCGCTAATAAGACCTTCGGCTCATATTTTACAAAATTCTCAGGCGATTTTTCTTATGTTACCGGTGGTAGCAGCTTTGGGATATGGGGATATAGCCCTTACAAGAACACCTAAAAAACGGTGTAAATCTTCAGCAATAAATCTGTTAGTTTTTAGTTCTCTATTACTGTTACTGTCGGTTGTGGCTTCCAGGTATAGGCTTTTTGCTTATATAGCAGCAATTTTTGCACCTGTAGCCCATGAATTTTTAATAATCACCGGGAAAAGAACAGAGCGAACAAATAAACCAATATTCATACCATGTAAAGATTTTGCCGCGCTGGTTATCGGTTTTTTCTTTCTTGTTCTTAATGTTCGCCCATTTGGAATGTCCTGACATACTGTCCTCCTCGTCTTCGGTAAAGCTTTTATCGTGATTCTTTTCTTCTGAAACAGCGCCGGCCAACCGAGGGATC
>JAQWCA010000004.1 GCA_028706065.1 Tepidanaerobacteraceae bacterium | reverse complement strand
TGGACAGTTCCAGCACTTTGGGGTTAGGTGAAAAACTTGCCCTTCTTCGACAGGAGAAAAACTTCTCCTTATCGGCACTGGCCGAAAAAGTGGGTATATCCGCCAGCTATCTCTGTCAAATCGAAAACGGGAAGGTAATGCCCGCTCTATCCACTCTTAAAAATATAGCCAAAGCTTTGGATGTAAAGCCAGAAAGTTTGATGGCTGCTACAAGTTTTGTCGGCTATAAGATAAAAAAGATTCGATGTGAGCGCAACATCACTCAAGCCATTCTCGCTAAAAAGGCCGGAGTTTCTACAGGCCTTATCGGTCAACTTGAAAGCGGGAAAGTGGAGCCTTCAATCAAAACCTTGGAGAAAATCGCCGCAGCCTTATCTCTTTCACCCTGCTTTTTTGTTTCCGAAGATGATGAGATTTCATCTATTTTCAAACCAATGAATCCCGAAGTTCGGGAATTACTAAAGGATGCTAAGGTAAGATCCACTCTGGAACTTTTAACTGATTGCAGTGCCGAAGAATTCAGCTTTATATTGAAATTTATCCAGCTCTATAAAGAACATCGGAGAGTTTAACCTTTAGGATATGGGAGACACTACCAGTCCTTTAAAAAACGCGAAGCCAGATGTGGTCACCCTAAGACCGTTTCCTTTATCAACAAAGGGGCTAGTATATACCTTTATATCACTTACTTCCTCAACATCATATTCGCTGGTATCTTGGGGCGTGCCTACATACACGGCAGGCATATAGGTACAACCGGCTCACCCGCCGCCGAAACGTTCCAGCTTTATGGTGATGGAGTCCCCGTTTTTATCAGCAATATACCGTTTAGCCTTTTCATCAATTTCTATTTTATTCAATATCTTCACCTCCACTGTGATTTTATTATACTATTATTTTTTTACGCTGTCAATGAGTATTTGTAAATTTTGGTGTTTTATTTGTGTTTCTTTATTTATTATTTGTTTAAGTTGAACATAATAATAATGTCTTATTATAGAAAAAAACCGATTTTTTATCGGCTTAAAATCATTGATTTGTTATAAAGTTATTATCCCCAGCACCTGAGGCCAGCAACCTCCATAGGGGCCAGGATATTCCAAAAAAATCCTGGTAAGCCCTATCACAAGATAGCTTTCCCTTAAATTTAGCATTTCCCGAGTTTCTCTTAATTTGCTTGATAACAGACCGGGATTTTCTCGAATAAACTTCTGAAAAGTTTTATACCATAGTATATCCGTCACCATCCAATTGTAAATCATTCCTCCCACCGGATCCTCAAAAACCAAGCGTGCTTCGTATTCCAGAGGGTTATATGGATTTCTTCGGAAGTTTACATCTTTGACTATTACCTTTACAAGCCCCAAGGTTCTACTTCTACTGAAGATTGCATCCACGGAATTGTCAACTAAAGTTCTTGAAAGTTTTGCCTTTTCTCCATCACTTAGTACCTTTATCATTTGAGGCGTAATCTGAGGATTTCTTACAAAAAACCGGTCTTCTGCCCTAGGCGCAGCACCCCACCAGTCGTTTAACACCATCTCCGTAACTCCAAAAACCTCAAAGACTTTTTCCTCCTGTGCGAAAAGATCCGACTGGTAGACGGGCATGGGCCTAATCCATCGACGGTTTCATCGATACCCACCATATTTACCCTGGTATTGTATAGTTTTGAAATAGCGAGCAGTGTAAACTTGGTCTTTCCCTGACTTTCCGTAAGCACCCCTCCAGTGTTTTAAGTAAGCTATGTAAGCCACAGGTAACACCCCTAATCTTGAATTTTACAAATACGGTGCCTATATAAATCTACGGTTGATTTAAATATATTACCGGAGGGCATTAAATATTATAATTTTTTGCAGGATCAAACTAAAATCAACTGGTCTTGCTTTTAGGAAAATGTGCAGACATCTTCATCGGAGCGACTTGCTACACTTGTAAAAATTTTGGTATTAATTATATGTCATAAAGTATACATTAGATTCATTTTTTGGTATGATACGATAAAAAGAAGTGTGAATCACACCTTTGCAATGATTGAATAGTGTGACAAAGATACTTACATGTTTTGTAGAAATAAGGAGGAATAGGTAATGAGAGATTTTCTTGGAACATTTGCAATAAGCCTTATACTGTGTTATGTATTTCTTTTATTTGGTGGAGTGTTTATTTTTGAGAACTTTTGGGCAATCCTTGTTTTAGTGGCATTTATTATTGCCATTCTGATTACGGTATTTATACATCAAGAAACGAAAATTGAAGAATTAGAAGCGCGAATCAAAACACTTGAGTCTCAAAGCGAACCAAAAGAGTAGATTTCATTTTCTGTGTATATTATGAGCATAATGAGAAGTTTTCACTTCTTTATAATATATATCGTAATTCATTTTTGTAAATAAGAATAAAATTAAAGTCCAAGATAAAACACATAGGAGAGATTCCAAATGTCTAAAACAGAACGACTTAAAATCTTTGTAGTAGGCGGTGGAGCCTCGGGCATGCTGGCAGCTCTTTCAGCTCGTTATAATGGGGCTGATGTAACCATATTGGAGCGTAACCCCAGAGTGGGCAAGAAGATCCTTGCTACCGGCAACGGGCGATGTAATTACACCAATGTTACCGCAAGTGTAGAATGTTATCATGGAAAAAATCCTGATTTTATATACGGTGCCCTGTCGATTTTTGATATATCAAAGACAATGGGTTTTTTTGAGAAACTGGGAATTGCTCCTCGAGTGGAAGAGGCAGGCAAGGTATTTCCCATGTCGGATCAGGCTTCAAGTGTTTTGGATGTGTTGCTTTATGAACTGAATCGAACCGGTTTAAATATTATTTGTGATGCTTTTGTAAAACAAATAAGGAAAACCAAGAAAAAATTTACGCTGGAGCTTGAGGACGGAAGGGTCTTGGAAGGTGATAGGGTGATTCTGGCCTGTGGCGGTAAGGCTATGCCTTCTTCCGGTTCTGACGGGAATGGATATGATTTGGCCAAAAGGCTGGGTCATCGAATTGTTGATATTTTCCCGGCTTTGGTACAGTTAAAACTTGAAGGGAAATTTTTCAAGCAGATTGAAGGGGTAAAGTTTGTTGGCACTGCCGAAGTTTTGTCAGGTGGGAAAACTTTGGCCAAGGACAGAGGCGATATTCTCTTTGCAAATTATGGTGTGTCAGGACCGCCTATTCTGCAAATTAGCCGAAAAGCCGGAGAATTGATAAAGAAGAAAAAAGATGCCGTTTTGAAAATCTCCGTAATTGATAATATGAGCCAAAAAGAACTGAACAGATTTTTGGAAAAGCGGTTTAAAAATATGCCGGAGAAAAGTTTGGATTTTAGTTTGGTGGGATTTATAAATAAGCGGCTCATATCGGTTTTACTGAAACAAGCAAGGTTAAAAGATATTAAAAGACCCGTCCGGGAACTTTCAGCTGCTGACAGGCAGAGGATTGCCAATATCTTAACCGATTGGAGATTTAAAATCACCGGAACCAAGTCCTGGCCCAGTGCACAAGTTACCGCCGGCGGTGTGGATACCGACCAAGTTGATCCCTTTACAATGGAATCTACCTTAGTAAAAGGCCTGTATTTTTGCGGTGAAATCTTGGATATCGATGGAGCCTGCGGAGGCTTCAACCTTCAATGGGCTTGGTCTTCAGGGCATGTGGCGGGGGAAAATGCGGCTCTGCTAGATTTAAGTAGATGATATCAATACGTTACTTATTCTTTCTTACTTCTAACATATTCTATCTGCCCTAATGCAATTTTCTCACTTAATATATTGCTTACTCTATCTTTTTTATTAGTGAGTGCAGTCTCTCGGTAAACCGCCTGTGGAATATATTCCTTACTAAAGAGATTAGTTAAAATGTCTATTCTTCCAATTTTGCTTAGGAATATAAGTTGACTTGAATTGGAACAGTCTCTCTTTTGTTCATAATGTTCAGCTATTTCGGCTTGGCTAAAGGCTATTACACTGGTAAATCGTGTGTTATACTTTTCGGGGATCATTTCCTTGACTATATCAGAATTTCAATTGTTTCTGGTTGTTTAATAATATAATGTAGAAAGCTGGCCGTTTTTTCTTTTTTATGGTCAAATTCTTCTTGTGAAAAAACAAGAGCTTCTATCGGTTCCATTACTTCAGCCAACGCATCTCCTACAATCTCCCAACGTTTCCAAAATGGCATCTTTGAAAAACTGGATGAAACTACAATTAAGTCTATATCGCTATCCGGTCTTGATGTCCCTTTTGCCTGGGAACCATATAAATAGACTTTATCAATCGATATACCTTTCGATGATAAAACCCTCAAAAACGATAAGATAATTTCATTTAACTCACTTGCTGTTTTAGGCATTTTACCACATCCCTCGTATTTTTAAGGTATTCCTCAGCGACTGTTGAAGGATATTGTTCAATTAGCATTTTAAGCTCATCTGGATAACGTGTTGCCACTGCGGCAGTATTTAGTCGACTTAAAAACCTTACTTGAGGTTCAAATAACTTGTTTACAAAGCTTTACTTAACTCCAACTTTTTCAAAAGGCATTATTGCCCCCAAATCATAAGAATCTTTTTCCAATTTGCCTTTTCTAATTCTTTCACTCGATTAATTGCCGTCTTTAAAAAAATATAACATATTTATTGTTTTTATTCCTACTTTTATTTTACAACATATTGTTGTTTATCCAACTATATAAAAACAATTAGGGAAGGGGTTTTGTTTAGGCAGATGCAGTAATCAATTCAATGTGTACAAGAGCAAGATGAGAAGTAAAATAGAATAATTCCGTTGCAATATATTCACAATGCACATATTTTGTGCTGATATGTGCATACTACAGCAAAGGAGTGATTGCAATGGCTAAAACGACAAATTTAAGCATCCGCATAGATAAAGAATTGAAAGAGCAGGCGGAACAGCTTTTTTCTGAATTAGGTATGAACATGACAACAGCATTTAACATCTTTGTTCGGCAGGCTGTACGGCAGGGAAAAATACCTTTTGAAATTTCTCTGAATACCCCAAACATCGAAACGATAGCCGCGATAGAGGAGGCAAACAAGCTAAGTCGCGATCCAAATGCCAAACGCTATTCGAGTTTTAAAGAACTTATAGCAGAGGTTCAGAATGAAATATGAGATTAGAAAAGCCGCCCGCATATAGACTGGGGCGACTTTTAATCACCTTCTTTCCCTTAGTTGGCTTATTTCGTTTTTCAGCTTTTCTATGGTTTCTTGAAGTACATTTATTTTGCTTGATACTACATCACTCTCCACTTGAACCTGTTCTAAGGAAGCGTCATTTACCATATCAACTGTATTACCCTCTCGACGAGCTTTGTATTCTTCCATGGTCATTCTTCCCCGTTCTGCCAGGTCTTTAACTCCTCTTACCCCTTTATGCACTACCGGTTTTGCCATGTGTCGCATCTTAGGCACAACTACATAGGTCAAAACTGCAGCACCCAAACCCCAAAAAAACCGTTTGAATATTGACATCATCATACCTCCGCCACGTTGTTTAGAGCCTGTAATGTTAAATCCACTCATCTTGCATCACTCCTAGTTGAATTTTTAGCTGATAATCTGAGGCTATTAGTTATATTTTTTCTCGAACTTTAAGCATTTAATATCTCATGGTACATTTCATGCGTAGTTTCGCATGAAATCTGGCTACCGGAAGTATAAATAATGAATATTTTAGAACCGTCCCTAAATATTCGCTAAATATTCATTTGCTGTTACCGAAAGTGTAAGTAATGAATCATTTAGAACCGTCCCTAATTATTCACTCAGGATTTTTATAATAACTTTGATGGCTTATTTATATTTTCTTCTAATTTCACTTTTATTATGTATAAAGAATGAATAATTAAGAACCGTCCCCAATTATTCAAAGAATGAATAATTAAGAACCGTCCCCAATTATTCTTACAAAAAAAATGGGAGTGTAAAACTATACACTCCTGATTATCTTAACTATTCTTAGTTTTTACCTTATATTTTTTTAAATGCTATGCCTCGAATCCATTATATTGATTCATGGCCATATTCACGCCATGGGATACTATAAAAAGGGTTGCTTCGGCTGCTGCTTCAATGGTGGCCCTGATCTTTTCAATTTCATCACCGTAAAATTTGCCAAGAACATGACCCACTGTATCTTTTTGACCTTCAGGGCGGCCTATTCCTATGCGAATACGAGAAAACTTGTCTGATGAAAGCTGATATATGGTGGAATCCATACCTCGATGACCTCCGGAACTGCCTTCAGTCCTTATTCGAAGTCGACCTACGGGTAAGTCCATATCGTCATAGATAACTATGAGATGCTCCATGGGAATTTTGTAAAAATTTAATGCATCCACTAAACTCTGACCGGATAGGTTCATAAAGGTAAGTGGCTTTAGTAGCAATATTTTCTCTTTCTCATGCATGGCTTCACCTAAAAGCCCTTTAAACTTTACTTTATTTACTTTTGCACCTAATTTCTCAGCTACTGTATCCAGTGTCATAAATCCCACATTATGGCGGGTGTTTTCATATTCTCTTCCCGGATTGCCCAGACCCGCTATTAAATACAAAGCCTATCCCCCCATGATGGAAAAAATAAGGGCTTTTTGCCCTTATTCTTCCTCTTCTTTATCGTTTTGCACCAGTTCTGGTTCTTCGCCTTCTTCAGGAACCTCGATATCTTCTTCCTCTTCTTCAGCTCTCGGTGCTAGTAATGTTACTACCACTTCATCAGGATCATTGAGAATAGTATTCTTTTCATTGACTTTCAAATCAGCTACTGTTATTGTATCACCTATCACCATAGAGGATATATCCACTTCTACATTATCAAGCATGTCTCCCGGCAATGCCTTTACGGTTACTTCTCTCAACTGATGCTGCAGTGTGCCACCCTCTTTAACACCTTCTGAATCACCTGTCAAGAAAATAGATAGATTGTATTCTACTTCTTCATCCATTGATACTTTGAAAAAGTCCACATGGTCAATGGAATTCTTCAAGGCATTCCACTGAACTTCCTTTGTCAATACAGGAAATGTATTGCTATCAAGTTCAAGGTTTATAAGGGAACTTGTACCCCTTGTCTTGAAAATTTTTGATGCTTCCTTCTCATCAATTACAACACTTGTAGTTTCAAATCCCTTGCCGTAAACTACAGCAGGCAGTTTATTTTCTCTACGAAGTCTTTTGATTCCACATTTCCCTGTGGCTTGGCGATTTGTCGCTCTTAGAGTCGGATGTTCCATATAATACTCCTCCTTACTCTCTCTATTTTAGTCCATATACATCTCCATCTTTATGGAAATATTACGGCATGGTCATCCTGTCAGTTTATCCATTATATTATACTATCCATTTATCCTGAAGGCAAGCATTTTGGGATTTTCAGTCATCAAACAATGTGCTAATAGATTGATTTTCATGTATTCTCAAAATGGCTTCAGCAAAGAGCGGTGCTACTGAAAGTACTTTTATCTTGTCCAATTTCTGACTATCTCGAAGGGGTATAGTATTAGTAACTACTACTTCCTTAATGGGAGCTTCTTTCAGTCTTTCAATGGCCGGTCCTGATAAGACAGGGTGAGTGCTACAAGTGTAGACTGCTTTGGCTCCAAGCTCCATGAGGGATTTAACTCCCATTGTCAAAGTACCTGCCGTATCTATCATGTCATCTACAATAATCACCGTTTTACCGCTGACATTTCCTATGATATTCATTACTTCTGCCACATTGGGTTCCGGGCGGCGCTTATCAATAATGGCAAGGGGAGCCACCAAACGGTCTGCCATCTCACGGGCCCGAGTTACACCACCTACATCGGGAGATACTACGACAACATCTCCCAGATCTTTATTCTTAAAGTAATCAGCTAAAATAGGCATGGCCTTCAAGTGATCTACGGGAAAGTTGAAAAATCCCTGGATTTGGCCTGCATGCAGATCCATAGTCAGCACTCGATTTGCCCCGGCAGCAGTAAGTATATCTGCCAACACTTTGGCAGTTATAGGATCCCGGGAGCGAGCTTTGCGATCCTGCCGAGCATAGCGATAATACGGGATAACTGCGGTTATGCGACCGGCTGACGCTCTCATTAGGGCGTCAATCATAATAAGCATCTCCATAATACTGTCATTGACAGGATATGAGAAGGGTTGAACTACAAATACATCTGCCCCTCGCACGGTTTCTTTTATCCTTACCTGTATTTCTCCATCGCTAAAGGTGCCAACCCAAGAGTCACCTAAGGGTATGTTTAAGTGTTTTGCGATTTCCCGGGCAAGATTCGGGTTGGCATTGCCGGTAAAAACCTCCAGCCTACTTTCCATCGCTTTTTGTTCCTCCTTCTATTATGTTCCTTCTTTTTTCAGCCCAGCCTACTTTATTTTCCTGTCTTGCACGAGCTATAGCCAAGGAATCCTCCGGCACCTCTTTTGTGATCGTGGAGCCTGCAGCTACATACGAACCCGCTTTAACTGTGACAGGTGCTATTAAATTGGAGTTGCATCCTATAAAAGCATTGTCTTTTACTATGGTTTGATGTTTTTTGTATCCATCATAGTTTACAAAAATAACACCAGCCCCGATATTTATATGTTTGCCGAGAACTCCATCTCCTACATAGGAAAGATGCGGTATCTTTGTGCCTTCACCTACTTTTGTATTCTTAAGTTCGACGAAATCTCCCACTTTAACGTTACAACTGAGGTTACACCCTGGCCTCAAATTCGAGTAAGGTCCTATTTTTACGCCTTTTTCCAAAATACATTCATCGATTTGACTTGATATAATTTCACAAAAGTCTCCGACGATAGTGTCTTTGATGCGACTTTGACCTATGATAGTACAGTTTTCCCCAATCCGAGTACTTCCTTCCAGCATAACTCCCGGATATATGATAGTATCCCTTCCGATTTTCACTTCACAATTCACCATGCATGTATCGGGATTAATAAAGGTAACTCCTTCCTCCATCAAACCCTCAATGATTCTTTTCTGCATGAGCTTTTGCGCTTGGGCTAATTGTCGGCGGTCATTAATTCCGTGAAGTTCATCCGGATCTTTAAGTTCAAAAGCAACTACCTTTTTACTTTCCCGATTTAAAATCTCCACTACATCTGTGAGGTAGTACTCTCCTTGGCGATTTTTATTTTCCACCTTGGAAAGGGCAGAAAAGACTAAAGGTGTATCAAAACAGTAAAAACCTGCATTTATCTCATTAATTGCCTTTTCTTCCAAAGTTGCATCTTTATGCTCTCGAATACTAAGAATCTGCATTCCTTCCCTGATTATCCTACCATAGCCTGTAGGATCGGAAACTTTAGCCGTCATAACAGTAGCAGCTGCTTTTTGCTCCCTATGGAATCGAGCCATCCTTTCGATACTATCTGCCGTCACCATGGGCATATCTCCATATAAAACCACAAAATGAGAGCTTTCACAAGCGGCATTTTGCGCCTGCATCAAAGCATGCCCAGTTCCCTTCTGCTCTTCTTGCATTACAAATTCAATATTGTCTTCCGCAAAAATCTCCTTTATTTTTTCGGCATTTTTGCCGACTACAATAACTATTTTATCCGCTCCAGCCTGCTGAGCAGCCCTTATAACATGAGCCAGTATGGGAACCCCACAAACCTTATGTAATACTTTAGGTATATCTGACTTCATGCGGGTCCCCTCACCAGCAGCGAGAATTACAGCTGTAAAATGCTCCATCATACCCCTCCTAAAATCTTAAGCAAAATGCCCTATTTAAAGTTCGACACTTATCGCAAAATCCCTTTTAACTATATTTTACTTCATTATAGCATTATTTCCAAGGTCCACTACTTCTATTTATATGATTCGGAGCAGTGTTATACTTTTTAATACGAAAAATACAGGACATCCTTTAGATGTCCTTAGGCTTGTTTACATTTTTTGCATAATGATTTAATATAGTTTCTTGTATTTTAGCTCTCGCATCGGAGCTAATTGGATGGGCAATATCCTTAAATTTTCCATCGGGGGTCCTTCGACTGGGCATGGCTACAAACATCCCGTTCTGACCTTCGATAATACGGATATCGTGAACTACAAACTCAGCATTAAAAGTAATAGACACTACCGCTCTCATCTTCCCCTCATTGGTCACCTTACGTATACGGACATCGGTGATATTCATCGGCACTACCTCCCGGGCAAATTTTAAAGCAGTTGCAAATCTTCCCAAAATGCGTAAGAAAATAAAGCATAACCGCTTCCATGAAATCTTTGTTTTAAAGTTTCTATAAAAAAACCAAAAATCCTTCAAATACATCCAAAAGTTTAAAAATAAAGTTAAAATAATTTGGGAGATTTAGTGACCTTTAGATCTTAGAACTCTTTTACAATTTGTCGTTAATGCGGATATGAATCTCACCTTTATGTGTATCAATACCTTCCAAAATCAAAAGCGGTGTATACTCCTGCACTAGTTTCTCTTTAGGTATAGCTGTAGCCATTACCATAGCAGCTCCAATTACTTCTCCTTTAAATTCGGCTACCAGTTCCGTCATACCTTGAGCCGTCCCTCCGCCTTTCATAAAATCATCAACAATAAGAACCCTGGCATTTTCAGAAAGGGTTCGCTTGGCAAGTGACATGTTGTGAATTTTTTGGCCGGACCCGGATACATAGCTGATACTGACTGACGGTCCTTCGGTAACCCGACTGTCACGTCTAGCCGCAACCATAGGGATATTCAAGGCCCGTGCTGTCATAAGGGCAATAGGAATACCTTTGGTCTCAACTGTAAGTACACAGGTGGGGTCCCGATGGATAAATATTTGAGAGAAAATTTCCCCTATTATGCATGAGTATTCCGGAGAAAAAATCACATCAGTCATGTATAGGTAGCCTCCGGGAATTATACGTTTTTTATCCCGCAGAGTTTCACATAAGCCTTGCAAGAAAGCGTCTATATCCTGCTTAGATCTTTTGGGCCTGTAACGCACGCCTCCGGCCGCTCCGGAAATAGTGCTAAGTTCCCCCTCATCTAAAGTAATAAAGGTGTTTTTGATGATATCTAAGTCTTCACTGATGGATGACTTGGCGGCTTGAAGCCTCTTACTGAAATAATTGAGGGAAATAATCTTATTTGGGTTTTCCAATAGCACTTTTGATATCAGGGCAATTCGATCACTGCGCCTCATAAAAAATCCCCCCTAACCTAAGACTTTTTCAGCAAGTTCAAGATCGCTGTGTTTATCTACATCAGTCCCTATCTCAGGATATGGGCTGATGACTGCACGGGCTTTGATGCCAAACAAAGCTGACACCCGTTTTTCCAGTTGGTCAATAGTAAGTGTGCCTATCAAAAGCTTAAAAACAAAACTTATACCCAGTATTTTGGCTAGCTTCCATGGTTTCTTTCGATATGCCATAAAGGCTTTGGCTTGATTTATACATGTCTTAACGGTACCCGCCCTTACTAGTATTACGTTACCTCCGGTAAATGTCCCATCTTTTATTTTAACATATGTACGCTTTACACCGGGATATTTTTTTTCATTTTCCTCTTTTAAAACAACCGGATAACAAAATTCTGCATCTAATGTGATTGCTTTTTCAACAAAGTCACGAACAGCTTCAGCAGTTATCATGGGAATATCCGAAGTCAGTATTAGAATCATCTCTTCATCGGAGAATATATCTGATCCTTTTTGGATATTATCAGTAAGTGAAGTGCCTCCATCGACAATGATGTCCACCCGATCCTTGATGGGTGAAAGCTCTTCTTTAGAACCTACAACGGCGATGGTATCGATAAATTCTACATTTTTCAGGGCCTCGACTATATATACTACCATTTCCTTATCATGTATCTTTATAAGGGCTTTATTTGGATGGATTTCACTCAAGGGGCTATCCTCTTGAGTGCCTGCCAAAATAAGGGCCTTCATAGTGGTTCCTCCTCGAAATCCATTTGCTTTCTCAACATATTCATTACATTGTATTCTACTTCATAAATATGTTCTTTGGCAAGTTTTTCTGCATTTTCAGTATCACCTTGTTTTATTGCGTCCAGAATTCTTTTGTGTTCCAGTATAACGCTTTTTAGTCTGGCTGGATTGTTAAATGATTGAGCGCGAAACCTGTCTATTTGCTCTTTCAAGTTGTTTATAATTTGAGCAAGCCGTTCGTTTCGAGATGATTTAAATAAGACTTGGTGAAATTCCACATCTTTTTTAATTATGGTTTCGATATCACCCTTTTCCCCTGCCGAAGAAATATCTTTTAGTACCCTGTCCAAGTTTTTGATTTCTTCATCTGTAATACGCTCGGCTGCCAGTGCCGCTGCCAGTCCTTCCAAGCTCCCACGTATTTCAAAAACATCTGCTACGTCTTTCAGGGTGAGCCCTGCCACATAGGCGCCTTTGCGTGGGACCATAACCACTAGGCCCTCCAACTCCAGCTTACGTATGGCTTCTCTTACAGGAGTTCTAGAAACTCCCATCTCCTCAGCCATTTGAACTTCCATGAGTCTTTCTCCGGGTTTTAACCGTCCGTTTAAGATGGCCTCTCTCATTGCCGAGAATACCAGATCCCTCAGTGGTTTATAATTGTCAAGTTTTATCATTGAAAATCTGTCACCCACAAAAATCTCCTCCCTACTTCATTTCCGTTATGAAAATCCTGTAGCCATTCTCAGTTATAGCTCCTGCCGCTTTCCTAGCATCAAGAGCACTTTCAAAAAGACCGAAGACGGTGGGACCACTGCCGGACATAAGGCTTCCCAATGCTCCTTTTTGTATCAGACTGTTTTTTATGTTAACAAGTTCCGGATAGAGCTTAAAAGTCACTTCCTCTAATACATTGCAAAGCTTAGAAGCTATATCGCCTATATTCTGTCGCCTGATATGTTCAACCATGGACTTTGTATCTGGTCTGTTTTTGATGTTTTTTATATTCAGTCTACTGTATACTTGTTTAGTTGAAACAAAACAAGGTGGTTTTATTAGCAAAACGCCAAAACCCGATAAAGGTGTAAGTGGTGTTATCCGCTCTCCAATGCCCCGAGCAAGAGCTGTTTTACCAAAAATACAAAAAGGTACGTCTGCACCTATCCTTTTGCCCAAGGTCATTAACTCTTCTTGAGGCCTTTTCAAGTCGAAAAGTTCGTTTATTCCTACAATAACCGCTGCTGCATCCGCACTACCACCGGCTAAACCCGCTGCTAGAGGAATATTTTTGTTTAAAGTGATGCAAATTCCAGCATCAAGTTGGAATTCATTCATCATAAGCTCAGCTGCTTGATATGCCAAGTTACTTTTGTCACAAGGAAGCTCTGAACAATCGGTTTTTATTCGTATATTCCGCTTTGAAACAAGTTCCAACGAAATTATATCCTTTAAGGCAATGTTCTGCATTATCATCTCTACTTCGTGATAGTCATCAGGCCTTTTAAAAAGTACATCAAGGGTTAGATTTATCTTTCCTCTGGCCTCTATGTCAATTTTTGTCAACTAGGGTTCCCCTCCCAACACTATATGAACACTCTTATTTATATATTTCACAAAAAACCTCAAAATCCTGCCGGTTTAAAAAAATATTGCATCAAACCGGCAGGACTTTCACTCGATTTATGTGAGTAGTGGCCTTGTTTATTGTATTTAAAGATTTATCATAGTTTTCATAGAAAATTATGATAAGGTCTCCTTCCCGTGCACCCACCAAACTTTCGGTTATAGCCTCTTCCTCGCTTAATATTACTTCTATTTTGTCTCGTTTCAATCCAGCTTCAAGAGCACCTTTTACCAGAAGCGATGCCACCTCCCCGGGTTTGCGTTTTCTAAGGTTCCCATCCTCTTTTATGATAAGATGGTGAAAACCTTTCCCTGCCATATGCCCCAATGAAATTATATCCTGATCACGGCGATCACCTGGACAAGCTATAACTCCCACCATACGGGAATGCCCTAAGAGTCTTCCGGTGTTTATTATTGCTTCTAAACTCCTTACATTATGACCGTAATCCAACATTATCGTAATATCATCCAATGTCATGATATTCATGCGACCGGGATTATGGTTCCCATCACAGTGAAAATCTCGCAACGCCTTAGCTATGACTTTGGGCGGGATATCAAGCCCCCAAGCACCGGCGGTTGCGGCTAAAGCATTTTGTATGTTGTGGCGAGCACGACCTTTTAAGGTAGATGGTAAATCCTTTATCTTTGCAATACTTTGGGTTTGCCCCTGCTGCTCTAGAAAAATCACACCGTTTTTTACATATACCCCTCGACCGCCTTGGTTTAGGTGTTTCCGGAGTATGAGGTTATCCTCTTGATCACTAAAAAGTATAGTTAAACCTTTAAGCCTCTTTTTTACCTCCATTGTCATGGGATCATCGGCATTTAACACTGCATATCCGGTAGTTTTTACCTGTTCTGCGATCAAAGATTTTACAAAAGCCATATCTTCAAGCGAATCTATACCATACTGGCCTAAGTGGTCTTCGGTAATGTTTGTGATAATACCTATGTCTGCATACTCATAAGCCAAGCCTGACCTTAAAATTCCACCTCGGGCTACTTCCAAAACCGCTGCTTCCACGGTAGGATCCATAAGCACCATCCGAGCACTTTCCGGCCCACTGCAATCTCCGGTTTGCAGGCGTTGATTGCCAATGTAGACACCATCGGTGGAAGTCATACCCACCTTGAGGCCGTATGATGTGAGGATATGGCTTAACATCCTGACAGTAGTGGTTTTCCCGTTGGTCCCTGTCACTGCCACTAAAGGGAAGACAGGAGGCCCTTCAGGAAACAGCATGTCAGCTATAGCTTTTGCCGCAGGTCTGGCTTTCCCCACAGATGGATAAAGATGCATCCTGATACCAGGTGCTGCATTTACCTCTATTATAGCCCCCAGGCTTTTTTCAACAGGTATACTTATGTGCTCAGTTGTAATATCAATACCTGCAATGTCAAGACCTATGATCGATGCCACTCGTTCAGCTAAGTACTTGTTTTCAGGGCAAATCTCCTCAGTTACATCCATGGCTGTACCGCCTGTGCTCAAATTTCCATTTTCTCTTAGGAATACAATCTCCCCTTTTGAAGGAACTGTATCTAGTGTATAGCCTTGACGTGTTAATACTTTTAAAGCTATAGGATCGATTTTTATCTTAGTCAGTGGTTTTTCGTGATATTCACCTCTGAGGGGGTTCTGATTCACTCTATCCACCAGTTCATTGATACTCGACACGCCATCCCCTACAATATGAGCCGGTATTCGCTCTGAAGCACAACAGAATCGCCCATTGACTACCAGAACTCGATAATGTCGACCTCTTATATGTTTCTCCACAATAATCCCCGATGCATAAGCCTTTGCCATAACATAAGCTTCAGTAACTTCGTCACTTCCTTTGAGATTTAGGCTCACACCCTTACCCTGATTGCCATCTTGGGGTTTTACCACTACGGGATAACCAATATCTTGGGCAGCCATCACCGCTTCTTCTTTTGTATATACTATCTTACCATAGGGGACCGGTATTTTAGAAAGAGATAGTATTTCCTTTGTAAGTCGCTTGTCACAAGCTATATCCACACCAAGACAGCTGGTATTTTGGCTGATAGTGGCCTGAATACGCCTTTGATTTGCCCCATACCCGAAAATCATAAGACTGCCTTCCCCTAACTTCGTCACGGGGATCCCCATATTTTGTATCTCATTGACTATAGCCGCTGTGCTGGGGCCCAACCTGCTTTTTTGGGCAATAGCCTCAAGTTCCGCTATCCAAGCCTTTATATTTATCGGCTTACCCGTTATAATAGCCAGTGTCAGTTCTACGGCCATCTGAGCAGCTCTCAAAGCCGAAGCCTTCTCTTCATATGCAAATATCACAGTGTAAAGACTGCCCATAAAGCGCCGAGCTTTGCCAAAACTCACATCCTGACCTGATAAATTCAAAAGTTCAATTGATATATGTTCTAAAACATGTGGAAAATAGGTTCCTTCCTCCAGGCGAATCAAAAAACCCCCAGGTCGGTTGAAGCAACAATGGTGTCCGGAAAGTCCCGGGAGATATAAGAGCAGTGCTTGATTGAATCCTACTATATCTCGTGTAGCTACATTTTCCAGGTCTTTTACATCGACTACCATCTTGACTACCGGTCTCGGGCTGTAGATATTGGGGCCTTCTATTGCCCGTATCTCTACAATATCCATCTCAATCCTCCCTAAAAGTAAAACTTTCCTTAATATGCTTTCCATTTCCAAAAGGTATATTCAAATATTGAGATAAAAACAGCCTGTGTGCATGGATTATTGAATTTAAAATCAGTTAAGTGCCAGGCACCCTGGCATGAAGGTTAAAGCTTGTCCCCGATGAAAGTACATGGATTTTCGCATTGAATATGGCCAGTGGTTCTCCGGGGGATAGTTCTGACACGTTTGAATAATCTATAGTGCTTCCATCGATTACTGTCACATTACCCGATCCTTCCACAGTAAATACAGCTTCCGGATTTATAATAATAGCTGTATCCTCGTCAATACCCACTCCGAGTATATATGGATTGTAAGCTACTGCGGTAAGTAACCGACCTATCCGTCCCCGCTGGGCAAAATGCTGATCTATTACAACCTCTTCCAACATACCCATCCCCGGTGCCATATTTATTCCTCTGCCACCGGGAGTTTCATTGCCATCACCGCCTACTATCATGGTATCGCTCATAACCGAAGCCCCAGCGCTGGTACCGCATACAACTACCCCTTTTCTATAAGCATCATAAAGGGCTTGATATACCCTGCTTCCCCCAAGAAGACTTGTAATCCGCAACTGATCACCCCCTGTGAAAAAGATGCCGGTAGACTTTCCGATTCGCTCTACTATATAATCCTTTTGAGCCTCTTTTCTACTCTTTATGTCAAGAGCTATGACATCTTTTGCGCCCAAGCGAGAAAAAACCCTGACATAATCTTCCCCTATCTGCCCAGGCTTGGCCGTTGCCGCTGTAAGTACCGTAAGGCGAGCTTCTCTGTTCCCTGAAAGCTTTACCACCTTTTGTAAAATATCGCATTCCTGATTTTTATCTTCCGCTCCTCCGATTAATAATAAATATCCCTTGGACTTTTCACCCAAAACAACCACCTCAATATTATTATTCCCATTTTTTTATTAAAACAAAAATCCCGCGATCGCGGGATTTAAACTTGTTTTTTAAGTCCTAGGTATAACCAGTTGTTGACCAGGCATAATAGCATCGGGGTTGGTGATATTGTTTGCCGAAACTATAGATTCAACAGTAACATTGTATCTTTTAGCTATAAGCCATAGACTATCGCCTCGTTGAACAATGTATATGGTCATGGATGGTTTTTCGTAATCTTTCTTTTCCTCTTTTTTCTCTTCTTTCTTTTCTTCTTCTTCCTCTTCTTCAGGTTCTATTACATCTATCACTATGTCAATTTGTATCATTTGGGTTACTTTTGCAAAAAGGCCTAATACCGCTCTCACTTCAAAGCGACGAGGTTCATTTGGAATTGTTGATGAGGAACAATGCTCTACCAAGACATCAAAGTCAAGCATCATATCCTCTTCAGCACCGGGGATTTCAACAAATGTAGTGAAATCTATCTCATGTTCCATAAAGTGCAATGGCTGCTGAGGTGCTTCTTCAGTTACATCTGCAACATAAAGAGTTTCAAGAGTGAGTTTACCTTCCACAATAACTTTGCTGTCAATGATTCGGGCTTCGGTGACCCTAGCCTTGCAGTTAGTCCTGTATATCTGCTCTATATCAGGCTTTTCATCGGGGACACTTAGCACATCTTTTATGACAATCTCGTTTTCATCTTCACCTATCACCTGATCTAGCTTTAATCGGGTTTTTTCTACCTCCAATTCCTCAGAAGGACTGAAAACATCAATAACAATTTGCATAATCCTTGTTTCAAAGATTTTTGCCTTTATCTTTAAGATAGCTTCCACTGTTACTGTTCTTCCGTCCTTGCGACGACCTTTAACGTGTTCCACTTCTACTCGAACAAACTTAGCCATACCTTCTTCAGCACCGGGGATCTCCACAAATTGAGTAAAAGGTATCTCTGCCTCCATAAAGTGCACAGGCTGCAAAGGTTGCCCTTCAGGCGCAATTGCTACATATAGAATTCCAAGTTCCAGCACACCCTCGATTATAAGTTTATTTTTGATAATTTTTGTGGATGTTTCTTTGGCTTTGGCCTCAATCTGAATTATCTGTTCAATATCAGGTTTTTCATCGGGGACACCTACATCACTTTTAACGATATTTTGAGCCCGCGCTTCACCTATAACATCTTCTATGCGCAGAGTCTTTTTAAGTACTTGTAAGTCACTGGGGCCAGTGGCATCGATTACTATCTCGATCTCAACCCGCTGGGTTACTTTCACAAAGAACATCACTACAAGCCTTACCTTTATCTCCCTGGGTCTATTGGGATCAAAACTGTGCTGAATATGCTCTATTTTTGCTCTGACCCTAACATCCATATTTTTCCTAACACCGGGAATTTTCACAAAAAAGCTGAAATCGACTTGCCCTTCTACAAAATGTACCGGTTGCTGAGGCTGACCTTCAGGTACATCCGCCACATACATGGCATTTACATCAATATCCCCCTCGACTATGACCTTGCCTATCTTGGCATCAAGAATCTTTGTATCCAAACTTTCAGTGTCAAGAGTGGCGTCAACGGATATTACTCGCTCTATATCCGGTTTTCCATCAGGTAACATTATGGTACCTTCTACGATCGCCTGGGTCTTGTCTTCACCCACTACTTGGTCGACTCTGACCAATTCTTTTGTCAATATTACGCCCATTTAAATCCTCCTTTCCCTAATATTACACACCTTACTCCTATAATATATGTGAAGCTTGCCAAATATGTTACACTGAAAAAATTACACTACACATCATTTTAAAAATATTTATTGCTGTACTTCTCCTGATTGTGTTGTATCTTCTTTTGTAACCTCAACTGTGGATTTATCTGGTTCCTCAATATCTTTATCTTTAGGTATTAAAGGCTCTGCTAGGCGATCTTCAAACAGATTTCTTAAAAATAAGTAAAATACCACAGAGGCAATCCCGATAATAATGATAAAGGCCAGGAACTTCATTTGTCACCCTCCTCATTCATTCAAAAGGGTTGCTTTTTATTGATTAAAATTCAAAAATATATATTTTATTAGTATTATATGAAACGGTTTTAAAAAGGTGAGTAGGCTCAGCGCAAAATGTTGAAATATCTTGGTTTATCCACATTATCAACAGGTTATCCACATAAAATCCACAGTATGTGAGTAAGTAAAAAAAACGCATATAAAAAAAGCATCGAGCTGTGCCCGATGCATAGATCATAGGTTTGTTATTCGATTCCGATAAATGTCTGTGTATACATCTTCCCATAAGGTCCCCCGTCAACTATGCCAATACCAATATGGGTAAAGTTGGGGTTTAATATGTTTGCACGATGACCGGGACTGTTCATAAGACCGCTGTGAGCCCGCTCAACAGTGGGAGCCCCTGCTAGATTCTCGCCGGCATATCTGTAAGATACATTGTTGTTCTTTAAAGCATTAAAAGGTGTCCCATATGTAGGAGAAGTGTGACCAAAGTAATTATTGTCTATCATATCCTTGCTCTTTTTACGAGAAAGATTAACCAATCTCATATCATTTTTCAGCGGCTTAAGGCCGGCTTTTTGTCTCTCAGAATTAACCAATTCAAACATTTGCTTTTCATTGGCAGTAAGGCCTTTTATATCAGGTGAGCTAGGCACTGTCGAAGGTTCATCAGGACTTTTATCTGCCGGAAGTGCCGGTGTAATCTTGATGGGCTCGGTTTTATCGGGGATAGATTGTTGGCCCTGTGATGTCAGCACCCACTTTCCGTCTTTGAAAGTATAGACGAATCTAAATGTTTTAGTAGTATTTTTCGTTAAGGAGTCTAGATCAATGGGAACTTTTAAGGTTTGGGTTTCTCCATTGATTGTCAGTTTGACATCATAGAACGTAACAGCACTGGCAATGCTCGGCAGTGCCAGCATAAAGACAAGTAGAAGTACGACTACTAGTTTTTTTTGAATGTATTTCATTTTGCCTCCTTCTTAAAAAATACCGCAGATTATTTTTAAAGCTATAACAAGGAAACTGCTTTAACTGCGATAATAATATTATATAATTTATCGACATATTTCGACAAACAGTAAATAGCACTGTTTCTACAGCAGTGACCCTTTTTAATGGAACAAATAGCATATAATACAGATTTTATCTAAATTGTTCAATTAAAGGTTATAGTGGTTAATTTGTCCACTTAGATTGCTGTTTCCATCATTTTGCTTCAGGGCACTTATAAATTCAAATAAGGAGTAAGAGCGACCTTCGATCACCGCTAACAAGTGCCTAGCACATTACATGGTGACTTGTAACAGTTTCTTGCTATTATTATTGAATTTTCAATAACTTAGGTGTCTAGAAGCCTCTGAAAACTAGGGTTTTAAAAAGTTTTTTGTATGAATATTTTCAACCCTTTAAGATCCTTCGCTTTGCTCAGATACCATAGGATGACAAGAAGGGGAATTCTATGAGTATTTATGCAAAGCATGCGAGTTAGAGTTATGTGAGTTGTTATTCATTCTTCAGAGGCTTCCTTGTACTTTAAATTGTTATTTGGAGTAGTTTCATTACATTTATTATGGGGTTTATGATAGTTGCTTGATCTGAACCTGCAAATAATAGTCCTACCGCTCTCATCTCATTATTGACTACTATGGAACCGCTGTCACCGGGCTGTGCCATAGGACCAGTGAGGATTTGATCATAAAAGGTGGCTTCCTCCCCAGGACCCAGCATGACCTTTATTACAACATCCATCGCCTTTATTTACTTGATGTAATACCGGTAGTTCGGCCGCTCTTTTTTAATGTCATGTCTATCTTTGGGTCATCGGTCCCGGTAATCTCGCCCAGACCAACTATATCTGAAACAACATACTCCGGCTTAACAGGTCTTGCCACCGCTGCATCAATCATATTTCTGGATGTGGTTTTTTTAATAAAGTTAATTTCGTAGTCTGGTTTGAATATTTCAAGGAAATTATTTATGATTTTTTCCAGTCTATTGGCTATAGCACAGCGGCTTGGCTCGGTGTTTTTTGAAATAGGGGCAAATCTTTCCAGATAGGCTATGACATCAGAAGAAGTCCCTCCATCATGAGCCCCAGGTTGTAATATAGCATCTCCTATCGACGACTTGCCGTCATATCCATCAGTAGCATTAGCCAATACATGGTTATTGGATAGGATGAGATAATCACCGGTTTTTTGGTCTTTTACCAGTGCACCGAAGGTTCCAGCGGTGATCTTGTGGTGACCTATACTCATTCCCGGTTTTGCAGGTCTTGCTCTTTCAACTCGGGCTGCCAACAATTTAACTTCACCCACTTCTATCACATCTGTAGGTATATCACTTAAAATCTTGGGTATCAGATTTCGACTCACGAGCTTTTCCTCGGGAAGCTTCTCTTTAACAAGGACCATCACTGCAGGTTTATTGGTGGTTCTGCCTTGGATTATCTTGTAGCCAAACCCAAGTCCTACGACATTTTCCAAGCCTAAAATCTTTTTCTCATGCTGTCTTAAAATTCGCTGAATTCGTTCCATGATAAACCCCCCCTTTCAAAGACTTATATTTATATATATATTGAACAAGGAGAGTAATTGTGTATATATTTTAAGCAAAAAAAATAATCCCGAAAGTATCGGGATTACATTGAGCCGTAATTTAGTTTTGGTTCCTCATTTTGCAAAACCGTGAGTTCTACCGTATCAGTAAGTATATCAGAGTAACTGTAAGAAATTCTCCTTACAAAATCTGCTGACTCGATTACTTTAACCACAAATATATTGGGATATACCTGTTCTAGGACACCTTCTTTTTCGAAGGTCTTTTTACGGCCACGGTTAGCTCGGAGTTTGACCATTTTACCGACGTTTAATTCTACATCTTTTCGGATCTTTCTAAGTGCATCTGCCGAAGCCATAACCTCACCTCACAAAAATACAAAATACAAATTATATTATAGCACCCTTCAGGTGAAATGTCAAATATCAAATTATTTTATCAGTCTCAGCGGTTTTTGTCAACATCCAAAATTCTAAGAAAAAATGGCCTTGTGTATAAAAGGCCACTTTATTCTTAGTTAATCATGATAATATGCTTCAATTCCATTGATTATAGCCTTTGCAGCTTTTTGCCGAAATTCCGGCTCTGAAAGGAATCTCTCTTCTTCAGGATTGCTAAGAAAAGCCACATTTATCATAACCGATGGGTTATTGGTTTCTCTTAATACAAATAAATCTGCCTGTTTAACCCCAAGATCTTTGAGCATTAAAACAGCTAACAATTCTCGGTGAATATGTTCAGATATTTTTTTCCCTTCTATATCGCCAGGATAGTAAAAACTTTCCGTCCCACCCATTTGTTCATCGGCAAAAATGTTTTGTTGTATACTAATGGTTATATCCGGCCTATTTTCATTTGAAATTCGGACTCGCTCCGCAAGGCTCACGAACTCGTTTTTATCTCGGGTTAAAATAACTTTACCTCCACACTGTATAATCCCTTCCGCAACAGCTCTGGCTATCTCAAGATTTACATACCCTTCAGACAGTCCCATGGGGCCTGAGCTCCCACTATCCCCACCATGACCGGGATCAAGCACTATGGTTTTTCCTATTAATGGTTTGGAATGGGTTGGTTTATCCATCTGTTTCAATTCCACGCCGGTAAAGTAAAACTTTAGAATTTCATCTACCGGAAACCCCAGCAACGCCATACCTCGAGCACCGTATTGACAAAGTCCTAACCCATTTCCAAGACCCATTACCTGAAAGGAAACTCCGGAAACTTTCCATGTGAACCTGGTTGACGAAAACCCCAACAAACTTCTCACATCTTCCCCATCAAAAACCATATCACCGATTCGTATTTTTTTTATTCGACCTGAAGTCGTTGATTCTACACCGCTCAAAAGCCCCGGAATTTCCTTTTTATCTGTCAGATTGTCGTCAAAATTAATGGCTAACCGTCGTTTGAGTTCTCGAATAGAAAAACTTTTTATATTATTCCAATAAGGAGAGTCCTTACAATAAATGCATTCTACCCGCCGTAAATAACTTACTTTGTTCCCCCAAACGTTTTCAGAATCTTCGGTACAGCCCCCACAAGCTTCGTGATATACAGCTTCTATGGGATTGCTATTGTATACCATAATGGTTTCTGATGTTTCTTCCTCTGCTGCCTGAATCTTTTGTGCAAACTCTTCATAACGGTTAGCCCATATTTTTTGCCTTTCGTCTATGTCCATAAATCCCTGACAGTGAATAGAATCAGTGCAAACATCAAAACCCGGTTGTCGCTTACAACCACTGCCTCCAAAAATCCCCATCCTTTTAACGACCAGTGTCCTACAACATATGGCCTGGGCTTTTAGAGCTTCCTTGGGGAATTCCGGAGGCATGCTTGATGCAACAGCTCCAATCACGTATTCTTTTAAATCGACAATCCGTGCCTCCTGTTTCTCAGTATTATAGAGTTTAACACTCAGTTCTTCAGAGTCAAAAGTCATGTATTATCACCACCCGATAAAAATTACTCATAGGGTGATCGTGGAAGCCCCTCCCTAAATTTGCCTCGGGTTTCAACACCTCCAATCCCTTTTATACCGGTAATAGTCGCATCTATAACATCTTTTGCTGAAATGATTTTGTTAATAGATGTATAAGCAACCTTTTCAATAATAAATACAGGATCTAAAGCATGTATGAACACTCGATGCGGGGAACTGGCAAAGTTTGCTCCCGCTCGGAGAATACCTTCGTAATGGGACTGGCAGGCTCCTGCAAATATGACTAAGTCATCCAGGGACGGCTCAAATCTCCTGGCATTTCTGACCGATTCAATAAAAAAAACAGAATTTCTATAACTATCTATGTTGTTAAAATTCCTTTTATCTTTAATTAAACCATCATGTCCTGTTATTACCAAAATATCGGGTTTGTATTTTATAAGTAGGCTATGAATTTTTCTTGGCTGTTCTTTTTCCGATAAGCTAACTCCGTGTGCTTCTATGTCAAGCTGTTTATAGGTGGTAAGGCAAAGATCAAGATATTCCTTATCACCGTCTATGTGAAGAACCATCCCCGGAACGTCAAAAAAACCGTTGCTCTCCGCTGGTTCACTCCGAGAAAAACGCCTTTGTTTCTCCAGTTCCCTTCGATAAAAAATTCGTTCCATAGATTCGTTACTTTTTCGGATATAATCTTTTTTATAATCCCGGATCTCTGCAGATGTAGGCAAGATCAAATCATCTATGGGAGCATCGGCAAGAACCCTGATGTTTAGGCCTTTTAGGGTGCAATAACCCTGATCTTCCAAGATGTCAATCACTTTAAAAAACACATCTCTGTCGTAGGAAGCTCGAGCTACCACGTCCCCTATTTTGACTTTCGGCACTCTATTTTCCCTCCCATTCATTATATTTCACCTTTGATTGGCTTATTACATAATATGATGGTGACAGGGGGGATGTGAGCATAAATATAATGAGGTGGGAAAAATGAATATGGCCGTAGTTCCTGCTAAAAATGAACAGGGAAGAATCGGCAAAGTTCTAACTTTGCTAAAAAAAACCCCGGTGGAAAAAATTATTACGATAGTAAATGGTTCAAGAGACAACACTATGAAAGAGATAAAATCTTTAAAAATAGGGAGTGTGGAAATCCTTTACTTCACACCAGAGCTAGGCATTGATATTCCTAGGGCTATCGGCGCATATCATGCCTATAAAAGCGGTGCAACCTCTGTTATCTTTGTCGATGGTGATTTAATAGGTGACATCGAAACCCAGGTTATTGACCTGATTCATGCTGTAGTATATCAACAGGTGGACCTAGCCATGACTAATTGCTACCCTGATTTGGTATATAGCAGCGATTTGGCTGAACAGATATTATTGTTTAGAAGTCTGTTAAATCTAAAATTGGGACTATATGACAAAATCGGAGTGGCTTCCCCTTCCCACGGGCCTCACGCCGTTTCCCGCCGGCTTATGGAACTGGTGGATTTTAAGGACTTCGCTATTCCTCCGGTTATCCTGGCTTTTGCAGCCTGTAGCGGTCTTTCCATTGACGTGGCGACAAAGTTGCCCCAGGAACAACTGGGATCTACTATACGAAACTATGCTCATGCTAAAAAAATAGCCGATACTATTATCGGCGATACATTGGAAGCTATTAATTATTTTAACGGCAAGCCTCGAACTCGCTGTTTTCTTTATAAGGAATACTTGGGGTACAATCCTTTAAGGCGTTTTGATATATTAGAAAAGTTTTTGGTGATGAATTGAACGAGACTTCATGCAAAAGAGACATTTTCCCAAGGGAAAATGTCTCTTGATTTCTCATTTAGTATATCTGTCAGCAACTTTAGTAGCACCACAGGCATTTGGCTTTATTTTAACCTTGAATCCGCTGCCCATAACCCATCCCACAACTTCTCGGATAAGTTCCTTGGTGTCACCGTTCTGACCAATATCCACGTGAACTTCAACATCCATATCCTTGTAACGGGTCTTGGCCAGTTCCTCTTTTAACCGAGTAACTGCATCCAATGACATTGAAGTCTCTGTGAAGATTTTATGGCGTAGATTTCTGACATGTGACATGTATTTCCGGTGATAGTAATAGCGGGCTCCCTTTCCTACCCTATGCACAATAATAGCAGTGACAAAACATGTATTTTCTCTGGTCTGGGAGTCTGTTCCAATTATAAGCTTATATAATACAGAAGGTTCCTCTTCCATAAAAGCTACTATATCTTGAACTACATCATTAATAGATAGCCTGCCTTTTGTGGGGCTAATAAAATTCATTATAATCATCCCATCCTCATAAATGCATCGATTTACATGTTATAGATACTGCCATAAAACCTAATGCTTAATCAATCATGTACTTTTTCAATGCTTTGGTAAGCTTCACATACTCTTCAATTGACAGGGTTTCACCTCGGCGCATAGGCTCAATACCCGTCTCGTCCAAAACTCTATCTAGAGTATCGGAAGTAATGCCCGGAAAGCACAGTCTCCTTTTTAGAGAGTTTTTCAACGTCTTTCTACGCTCCCCAAAGGCGGCTTCCACGACTTTAAAAAACATTGACTCATCTTCCAACTCAACCCGCGGATTTTGCCTCAGCATGATTTTAACTACCGCAGACTTAACTTTGGGTGGCGGTAAGAACGAATCTTGATCAATAATGGATACCATCTCTACATCGGCATACATCTGCACCGCAATGGAAAGAATACCGTAATCTTTTGTGCCTGGGTGAGCTACCAGCCTTTGGGCCACTTCTCTTTGAACCATAAGAACCGCCAGTGATATCCAACGGCGGCATTCTATAATTTTCATTATAATAGGACTGGTAATATAATAAGGAAGATTTGCTATAACTTTAAACCTGCCCTGGAAGAGGTTTTCACTTACATTCTCCATATTTAATTTTAGCACATCTTCTTCTAATATACAAATATTTTTGAAATCTCTGGTCATATTCTCCAAGACCGGTATTAATTGCCTATCCTTTTCAACGGTCACCACCCGTTTAGCATTTGCACAAAGCTGCAATGTAAGTATCCCTAATCCCGGACCTATCTCCATCACTTCATCCTCCGGTGAAAGTTCTGCCGCCGTTATCATTGATAGTAGGGGTTTCTGGTCTACCAAAAAGTGTTGACCCAATCGTTTATCTGCCTTTATACCATATTTTCTCATAATACTTCTTGTATCTATGTTATATTCCTCCTTTTGAGATAGTTATGTAGGGACATTTACACAAAAAAGATAGGTTAACCTATCTTTTCTTCGTTACTGCGAACTCTAAATTCTACTCCTAATTCTTCAGCCAGCTTGCGACTTTTTTCTAAGTCAATAGTAGGAACATCAACTATCGATAAAACTACTCGAGGAATATGGTTTTTTGACTTTCGGGTAAACTCTAGAATGGAATAAAATGCCTCTTCACCGTATTCAGAATGACATATCTCATTGTATTTCTCGGCATTTTCCGCATTTAGGCTGATAGATATTGTATCTATTAGACCTTCTAGTTGTGGTGTGACATCTTCGCCGTAAATTATATTGGCCTGGCCATTGGTATTTACCCTTATCGGTATATTGGGATAGGTTTTTTTAAGGTGTTTGGCCACATCAATCACTACTTGGAGCCGCATAAGGGGTTCCCCGTAGCCACAAAACACCACTTCTTTATATTCCGAAGGATCTCCTATAGCTTCTATCACTTCTTTGGTAGTAGGCTCCTTTTCGAGCCACAGATCATATCCACCCACCCCTGGTTCAAACTGCCTAATACAAAAACTACAATTATTCGTACAACGGTTAGTTATGTTCAAATACAACGATTCCCCTAATTCATAAACTATCATTTTTGCACCATCCATTACATTTAAAAGATAACAACGTTATTTTAACACAATGACCATGAAATGACAACAATTAAGCCGCCTTCTTTACATCTAGGCGGCTTAATATAGATCTCTTTAGTTCGTTTGCTCGGTTTTTAAACTCGAACAGTC
>JAQWCA010000101.1 GCA_028706065.1 Tepidanaerobacteraceae bacterium | reverse complement strand
CGCAGGTCCCAGCAACACTACGAATATGGCGGGAAATATAAAAAACACCATGGGTATTAACATTTTAACAGGAGCTTTCATGGCCATTTCTTCAATGCGCTGTCGACGTTTTTGACGGACTTCTTTTGATTGTAAACGCAGCACTTTTCCTACACTTATCCCAAGTTGTTCTGCCATTATCACAGAACCAACAAAATTGGAAAGGTCATCTACAATCAAGCGATCAGCCATATCTCTTAATGCATCTCGCCTAGGTTTTCCCATTCGTATCTCTTTTAGCACAATGAACATTTCATCAGATAACACACCTTTTGATTTATCTACAACTTTCTTAATGGCACCATCAAAACCAAGACCGGCCTCAATGCAAACGGTAAGCAGGTCCAACACTTCAGGTAGTTCTTTACTGATCTCTTCTTTTCTTTGACGTCCTTTCGAATTAACCAATACATCAGGCAAAAGCCACCCAAATATACACGCTGCAATAATCATTACCAGTGTTTGAATATGAGATTTGCCTGAGTGTTGTAATATCAGTCTAGTTCCAATAGCAAAAGCAACAGCCATTAGATATTTTATAACCATCACTTCTCTTGGTAATAGGTTATATGGTTTTCCAGCTTCATTGAGTTTTTTCGCTAAAACTTCTTCATTGACAGCTGGGATATATTTCATGAGCATACCAAAAACTCCGGAAAGCATCGGCTTTACGAATCGCTGAAACAAGGGAAAAGAAAGTTCTTGTTGCCTTATAGGAACAGGCACTTCTGGGCCTACTACTTCGGTTACTCGGTTCTTCATTCTTAGCTTTTCTCTCTCAATCAAGCCGAAGATAAAAAATGTAAAACAAAACACCGCTCCAAAGGCACTGAGTAAGTTAATCAGCCGTATCAAAAGAGACCCCCCCTCAAAACTTTATATCAACAATTTTTCTGATAATCATCAGTCCTGTAATTTGGCCCAGTACTGCTAGAATCAGCATGACAAGGCCAATCTTATTTCTAAAAAGTTCTAGAATATACCCGGGATTTGTGGAAAACATAAAAACCGCTAAAAAAACAGGTAATAAGCCGATGATAAGGCCCGAAATGCGCCCTTGAGCAGTAAGGGTTTTGATTTCCCTCTTTATTCGGATACGTTCTCTAATGGCCCCTGCTATATTATCCAGTACCTCCGCAAGATTGCCTCCCACCTGTCTTTGTATCATTACTGCGGTTATAACCAACTCCATATCGTCACTATTTACCCTTTTTGACAGATTTTCCAAGGCCTGTTCGATAGGTGTTCCAAGGTTTACTTCAGTAATAGTTCTATCAAATTCCTTTTTAATAGGATTTGGAAGTTCCTTTCTCACCATGTCCATACTCTGAAGAAAGCTAAAACCTGAGCGAAGTGAGTTAGACATAATAGTAAGAGCATCACTGATTTGAGCGTTAAAATCAGCAAGTCTTTTGTTGCGAGTGGAATCTACAACAATAAATGGAATCACCGCTGAAGCAATGCCAATAGCCACGCTGATGAATGATTTTAAAGTCATGGTAAATACCAGCAAGGTTGTCCCTATTGCTATACCCATTATCATGGCAATAAACTCACCACCATGAAGCAATATATCTGCCTCTTCCAGTTTTTTATCGATTTTACCTCCCAGCCGGCGAGTTATTGAAAAGTCACCGGCCCGGGCTAGTATTTGACGCAACATATAACGCCGCTGTTTGGGACTTTTTTCTTCTTTTTGCACCTTTGCCTTTTTGCCGGTTACTTTGTTTATACGGGATATTATTAAATCCCCTTTTGAAACCCGCAACAGATCAATCCCCAGCACAAATAAAAATATTGTGGAAAAAGTTAGGCTACATATCACAACTAAGTCCATACGCAACGACACCCCTAATAAAGATTTTTTGTAAAAACTTCAGTTGGAAGTCTGTACCCACTTATCTCAAGACGCTCGATAAATTTCGGGCGTATTCCGCTGGGTTTAAATTCTCCACTCACGGTTCCATCTTGATCGACACCGGTTTGACTAAAATTAAATAAATCTTGAAGCACAATCACATCACCTTCCATACCCTGCACTTCCGTTATATATGTAATACGACGTGAACCATCTCTAAGTCGACTTTGATGTATTATTAAATCTATAGCCGAGGAAATCTGCTCTCTTATAGCCCGTATAGGAAGATCCATACCTGCCATCAATACCATGGTTTCCAGGCGAGAAAGCATATCTCTGGGAGAATTGGCATGTCCAGTGGTAAGCGATCCATCATGTCCGGTATTCATGGCCTGAAGCATGTCAAGAGCTTCACCACTTCGAACCTCGCCTACGATAATCCGATCAGGACGCATGCGAAGAGCATTTCTCACCAAATCTCGAATATTTATCGCACCCGTGCCTTCAATATTTGGCGGACGACTTTCCAAAGTTACTATATGGGGTTGACGAAGCTGCAATTCCGCTGCATCTTCTATGGTAACAATCCTTTCCGAGTGTGGTATAAACGACGAAAGCACATTTAATGTGGTGGTCTTACCACTGCCTGTCCCTCCGGAAACCACTATATTCAACTTGGCTTTAACACAAGCTTCAATAAACTGAGCCATTTCCGGTGTTAAAGTTCCAAATTCAATCAAATCCTCTATCATTAAAGGGTCGGCAGCAAATTTTCTGATGGTAATCACCGGTCCTGTCAACGAAAGAGGAGGTATGATAGCATTAACCCGTGAACCATCGGGCAATCTTGCATCCACCATTGGCATACTTTCATCAATTCGCCTTCCAATAGGTGAAACTATACGATCAATAATATTCATTACATGGTCATTGTCTCTAAAGAAAACATTACAAAGCTCCAACCGGCCATTTCTCTCTATATACACCTGGTTAGGGCCATTCACCATGATTTCGCTGATTTCCGGATCATTAAGTAACGGAGTGATAGGCCCATATCCAACAACCTCATCGAAAACCTCATCCGATATCTTCATTCGATCCAGTCTTGGAATATGGCTTGCATCGCTTTCAATGTAACTATTTACTAATTGTTGTATATGTTTACGGATAAAGTCTTTATCTTCCTTTTCCGGTGATTTTAAGTCCTTAAGTTCATCTATGATCTTTTTATGCAACTTTATTTTAATATCGGAATAAGGATCCCTGCTGATATTTACTAGAAGCCCTTTTTCTTTTTCTGCTTTAACATTTTCAGCAAGCTTTTTACTTATTTCAAGTTTCTTTAATAAAGACACCCTTCGTCACTCCCGAATTTTCAACTAAAAACTAAACATTCTAGTTACAAAAGACTTTTTGCGTTCTTCCTGGTATTCTTCAGGTTTAGTTATGTCTAATGATTCAATAAGATTGTTTATACTTGATGAAACCTTGGTATGAGGCTGACTCATGACAAATGGGACACCTTTGTTTATGGAGTTTTTAACAGTTTTGAAGTCTTCCGGTATCACTGCAGTCAATGAGACACCCAGGGTTTTTTCGATTTGCTTTATTTTTAAACCTTCGGAGCTCTGCTGGCTTAAAATAGTTTTTGCCCTTGAAACATAGTTCAAGGCTTCTAATATCTCCTGTGCCTTTTTAACATGCTTTAAAGTCGTCAAATCCTGATTTATTACCAGCAATATACGATCACTGGCTTCCATCACACTAAGACTGTTGTCATTGTAAATCGGGGCTGTGTCGACAATTACATAATCATATTTTTCTTTTAATATCTTAAGCAGCTGTTCAATATGGCCGACATTAACCAGTTCTGCCTGTTCCGGGCTTAGAGGAGCTGCTAAAATCCTCACTCCGGAAAGATGAGGCACAAGAAAGGCTTCTACTAATTGTGAATCGAGGTTTTCCTGTTCCTGTACCATATCAGCAATGGTATTCTTTGCATTAATATTTAACATAACTGCTACATCCCCAGCTGTAAGGTCCAAGTCTACCAGAGCCACTTTCTTTTTGTAATCTTGTGCTAAAGCTACTGCCATGTTACATGCCAGCGTAGTCTTACCTATACCACCTTTAGTGCAAAAAAAAGTGATGATTTTACCTCGCTTTACGCGCATCGTTGACGATGAAACCGCTGACAGTGAAGGTGAAAGGTAAATGTTTCGCCTTCGTTGGCTTTCACTCACTCGTCTTATGGCATTAGCCAAATCATTGGCAGAAAAAGGTTTAACCAAATATTCACGAGCCCCCGCAGACATAGCTTTTCTTAAGTATTCTTGTTCTCCCTGGATTGAGATAATTATTATAGCCGTCTGAGGAACACTCTCGGAAATTTGCTCGGTTGCACCGATGCCATCTATACGAGGCATGTTTATATCCATGAGCACTACATCAGGTTTCAGTTCATTGGTAAGTGATATCGCCTCTTCCCCATCGGCAGCCTCCCCTACCACCTTGATATCTTCTTCAAAATACAAAAGACGTTTGATGTCTTCCCGAGTTGTTGCTATATCGTCTGCTACCAGAACACTTATGGGTGTCATAAAATCCCTCCTTATCGCAACATGTGCTCGACCTTCGTTGAATTTATCGGTTTTAATTCTTTATCGTCCGGTGCCCTGAGCACCAGTTGGATGCTACCTTTCTGAAGAGCCATGGTTATTTGCTGAGCATGAACAGGCTCTACCATTAAAGTTACAGTCTCCAATTCCCCTTTCTCCGAACTTGGGGTTTGTAATTTGTCGTTTACCGCCAGAACGGGAACACTCTGGGCAAGAATTGAGGTAAATGTCACTTTTTTGTCTGATACATCTACATCAAAGGTAGCTAGCACATCAACACAATCCCCCACATTTACCAGACCATGTAATGCATTTACCTTATTGGCCGGAATTGAAATAGCCCTCTTGCTCGTTTCAACTTTTGCTGAAAGACCTGCAGCCGGATCTCCCTTACTCATGAGCTTACCGTTGAGTATTACTTCACCGGAAAAAATATCACCTGCCGCCATTTTGCCTACAGCATCCTTGGCACTGACAACGGTGCCCGGCAGTATGTATTCTGCCGGCATTTCTTTAAATTCCAGCATCTCTTCTGTGATAACAGCCTTAGCTTTTATATGTTGTTTTGCTGTGGCTATTTGAGCATAATTCCCGGACTGTCGATACGTCTGCTTTAATTCTTCCATATATTTAAAGGTTCCGAAAGCTGCTGCCAGACCTAAAAGCAATGCAAGTATAAAAACCAATTTATTTTTCATCTTCCATCTCTCCACTAAATCATTGTTATGAAAGTCTCTGCTTGGTTGTCATCCTAAGGCTTTGCCTGAAGGATCTTGTTTAAGATTCCTCAGTCACTTTGCTCCTTCGGAATGACGAGAAATGCTTTCATTTATCGTGGTGCGGGCCTCATGAGGATTCGGAAATGAGTCTTGCCGTACGAAGCCCGTAATCTTCTTGATTCGGATTTATGGTAAACTCTAAACCGTCCGGAGGAACCATTTCTAAAAAACATCCCGATACTCTGCTGTCGTTACCGCTCCCATCTACACCTTTTAAAAGAAAAGCTGCAAAACCTACTACTTTTACCTGTGACCGGCCGGCAAGCAAAGTAGGATCATAAATAGGAACTATCATTACCATTGGACAATCTGTGTGGTAAGAATCAATTGAGCACTTGGGAGAATGTGTGCAGCTGTTTATACGATAGGTTATACCGTCATATGTAGGTCCTGACATATTGCCCGGTTCAGTGTCTATCCAATCCCCTACACTGATAGTTCCGCTGTACCCGTGCTTTAGATTGTTTAAATAACTGTCGGCACCTCGCAGTTCTAATGCCAGAGGCCCATAGTTTCCCGGTCCGTAATCATCCTGGGACCCGGCCTTCAATTGATATTCTACACCAAATGTCATCACCTGATCCGGTATACCAAAAGGCACTACCCCGGTCATCCCCGATATACTTCCGTATGCAGCTATAGCCTTAGCCTTGGCTGTACCGTCGTTCATTCCGAGAATCGGTGCAAATTTAAAATCCACCGAACGAGTCGCCTCCACAGTAACTTTTGTGTTCTCTGTGTTAAAGCTTATAGTTGTTTCAGTTATATCTACACCGTTCATATTTAAATAATCTTGTGCCTTCTGCCTGGCAGAAAAGGTATCCGGTAATTCCCATGCCGCAGCTAACGCTGCTGCATCACAGGCATTTTGAAGGCGGCTTTTTTCCAGTGTCAAAGCTCCTATATCCACAACCATGGCCATCATCCCAACCATACCTACAAGTGCTGCCGCCGTTATCACCAAAACGGCACCGCTCTGATTGTTCTTTAGTTTTATAAAAATACCCGTTAATTCTTTCATTATTCCACCCTCATTACAGCTTTGGATTTAAGAGTGACAGGATTAGGAAGTACACTGGAAAAAAGCGGAGTTACCAGTTCCACATCATAGGTAACCTCCACAGTCAATGGCAGTCCCGAAGAGCGGGCACTTTCATTCGGTTCCAATCTTGTCACTTGAAGTCGCGTATCTGCCTCATATAAAGGTGCTGCCTCTCGGATACGTGAGATGATTTCTTCATCCTGCTTTCCCACAGCACCCAGTCTTACCCCTTCCCGGGCTGCATTAGTTATTACTATATAAGAGTGAAATATACGCCCGAATTCGAGAATCCCGAAAAGAATCAGTATTATTATAGGCAATACTAAAGCAAGTTCCACGAGAGTCTGACCCTTTTGCCTTCTAAAAAGTCTTCTTATCCATATCATTGCATTCACCTCAGCAGATATGCAATTACCGCCCCGGCTGTAATGGCGATACCGTAGGGAAAAGTAAGGGCAGCACTGCTCTCAATGGTTTCAAGATAATTTATTTTTGGGGTAATGCCAAAGAAAGAGAGTAAGGTAAATAGAATTGCCTTTAGACGAAAAGAAATATTCCTGCTTT
>JAQWCA010000100.1 GCA_028706065.1 Tepidanaerobacteraceae bacterium | reverse complement strand
AGAAATGGTAACTATCATAATAAACACATATTGAAAAAAGCCGACTTAAATAGTAATATAAAGATAAGGAGCTAGAATAAATGGGGGCCAACTGCAATAAAGTCGTACACTACGACAAAATCCTAAAAAACCTGTTTAACATCTCAAACCGACTTACAATATACGCAATTAACGCTCTTTTTAAAAAAGACTTCAAAGAAGATACCAAAATAGAACAACTAAACCGAGAATACAGAAGAATAGATGACACCACCGCTATAGTTGATACCATACTTAGTCTAGAAACAAACCAACATAAAACCAAATACCACATAGAATTTCAAACCATAAACGACAGAACCATCATAATCCGTATGATAGACTACGGCTTTAGAATCGCCATAGACGAACTAGACTACAACAACATCAAAACAGACCAAGAAATCACTGTAGAATTTCCATCTCAAATAATCATATTCCTAAAAAAGAACCAAATCATACCAGACGAACTAAAGCTTACAATTAAACTACCCTATACCTGCCAGA
Organism: Tepidanaerobacteraceae bacterium; assembly: GCA_028706065.1. GTDB lineage: Bacteria > Bacillota > Thermosediminibacteria > Thermosediminibacterales > Tepidanaerobacteraceae > JAQWCA01. Next base: position 6,384 of record JAQWCA010000100.1, on the reverse strand, counting down.
ACATAAAATACATAGTACCCACCTTTAAGATCTGGGAACATGACCCTAACTATTACAAAAAACAAAAACTATATATAATGCTGCCATTGCAGATAATAAATCTAAGCCAAGAACTAGAAAATATACAAAACCGCAACTTAAGTCAAGCTGAAAAGACCAAACTTCTAAAAAAATATCGAAACAAAATAAAGCAAGTCATAGATAGCATAATCAAAGAAGTAAAAGAAGCCTATACAAAAGATGAACTAATAATAGAAGAATGCAACAAACTATTGAAGGAACTTACTACCTTAGCCGAAGAATTATTCAGCCATGAAATCAAAGAAATCAAACAGGAGGTGATTGAAATGGCAAAAATGATAATCGACCCGAAAATATACGAAAGAGGTCTAGAGGAAGGGAAAAAGATAATAGATCCGGAAACATACAAAAGAGGTCTAGAGGAAGGGAAAAAGATAATAGATCCGGAAACATACAAAAGAGGTCTAGAGGAAGGGAAGAAGATAATAGATCCGGAAACATACAAAAGAGGTTTAGAAGAAGGGAAGAAGATAATAGATCCGGAAACTTATAAAAGAGGTTTAGAAGAAGGAATAGAAAAAGGAATGAAGGAAGGAATAGCTAAAAACGTTTTAAAGCTCCTTTCTAAAAAGCTGGGGGAAGTGCCGAAGGAATATGTTTCAAGAATAATGATTCAGGATAAGCAAATTTTGGAGAATATAATAGATAACATATTTGAAATAGATAGTATTGAAGCTTTGGATGAATTTTTAAACTAAAACTCTGTATCCTAAAGCCCTCGAAAACTGAGAGCCTTTTGTATCGTTAGTTTCATAAAGATTTCCCAGGAGTGAACATTCTTTAGTGTAAATGGAATAACCGTCCAGACTTTTGGCGATAATATTATTGCATAAATCGGGCAACGCAGAGAAGCGATCCTCCACATGCTGCTGCTTATACGGTGAAACGGTTGGCACAACACCGGCCGTTTTTCATTTCACCGGTAAGCCCTATAGTGACATGTAGTGACAGGGTTGATGGCAAACGAAACGTCCCCCTGTCACTTGTTACAATGGCACAAAAGCGACCTTCCATGCTTATTACGCACAGATGAGAAAGATTATCCAGAAGACGCTGTTCGTGAAGCATTGCTTAATGCCATTGTTCACAGGGACTATTCATTTAGTGGCAGCACATTTATAAACCTTTACTCTGACCGTTTAGAGATTATATCCTTAGGTGGGCTAGTAGCTGGGTTATCATTAGAGGCAGCTATGTTAGGAGCTTCACAGCCTAGAAATGAAAAACTTGCAGCTCTATTTTATAGAATGAAGCTAATTGAGGCATACGGAACAGGTATTAGCAAGATAATTAGCTGTTACAAAGGTTTACCGGTACAGCCTAAGTTTGAGAATATAGAAGGTGCATTCCGAGTAGTTCTACCAAATATACATGCACAAGAGTTAGGTAAAGAAAATAAAAAATACCTGCCTATCTTAGGACTGTTTGAAAAGCAAAAAGAAATTACCCGTTCTGATGTTGAGCATGTCTTAGGAATTGGAACAACTCATGCTATCAATATGCTCAAAGAAATGCAAGATAAAGAGCTTATCACAAAAGTTGGCAGCGGTAGGCTGACAAGGTATGTGGTGAAGTAAACAATAAACGGGGTCAGGCTTGAATAATCCACCAGACACAAAATAATAGCCAGGAAGCCCGGCTATGCAAGGCAATATTATCTGTAAAAAATTACTTTAAATTCTTGAAGGTTAACATCTTCGATAAAATTAGGCTCCCTTATGCCGGCTGTTTTACATTCGGCTATCATCCGTTTTATACCAGAGCCTATTCCCCTGTAAGGAATCCTTAATTTGGGAATGTATGATAAAAGGATGGGGTTTCTTGCTATCTGTATCCCCTGTTTGATGTTGTTTACTGTTACTGTGTTAGGTAATTTGCCGGGGCTAATGATCTCTATTCTGTCATCGAATATAAATATTCGAATGCTGCTGTCAATAAAATAATCCCTGTGTACAAGGGCATTTACAACCGCTTCCTGTAATGCAATCTGAGGTACTTCCCATAAGCCTGGAAAGTTAACATTTTGCTCCCTCTGAACTTTTCTTAAATTCCTTTTAAGAAATCCCATGGCATTTTCGTACTGGGTAAGCAGCTTGCCCTCAATATTTTCACTGTCTAGATACTGTTTTGTGCTGACATCCGTCCCACAAAAAGCTACTGCTTTGATGATAAATTGAGGTTTTACTCTTTCGGGACTTTTCCCAAAAAGTAAAAGACCTGAAAGAGTTAGGTTATCACCCTTAATTAGTTTAAGGTTTGCAAGAAGTGTTTCAACCGACAGATGACTTTCTTCCAGCGTAAGACCATATTCCGTTGCATAAAATTCTTTAAAAAAGAACATATCAATATCGTCTATTGAGGTAGCAGGAATAGACATTTCATCAGCATATACGCTTCCCGAAGCCTGCATTAAGCGGCGAAGTTCTTCCCTTGTAGCCCTTCTCTTATCAGCACCAACCTTTACCCAGTAATCTGTCTTGTTAGCAGCATATGGTTTGTTTTCACCTCTGGGTACAGTTAATATAACAAGCAGTTTATCATCACATATAACATTTTCCGTTATAACATTAATGGGTGGCTCCAGTTTGCTGGATGCTGTGTGTGATATCATTTGATTTAAGGTATTTATATCATCAATACCTACAATTTCCCCGTTGTCCGAAACTCCAATTATTATCCTGCCGCCTTCGGTATTAGCAAAAGCTCCGATTTCAGCAGCAAGCCCATTAACACTATCAATTTTAACTTTAAACTGAGTTTTAGAGTCTTCGCCCTTCTTAATTATCTGCAGTAGTTTCCGGCAGTCCATGATACCACTCCCAATGGGTTTCGCTATTTTCGGTATTTTCTGTTTTATATCAGGAGTCAAACGGAGCAACCAAGGGGACGGTTCCATTGGCTCAAACTGCAACCCAACCAGGGATAACATCACCCTGGTTCTGCTAAATACGTAATAACGTAATGACATAATAAGCCTACACGAAAACAGAAATATACATAAGGTGGAGTTGTACACCTCAAGATTACTTTAACAGTAAAGTAACAATCACACTAATAGTTCCGACCATTACCGCTATTACAGAACCTACAGTCCATTTATTCAAATTATCAACCTTATCCTCAATTCCATCAAACCTCGCATCAGTTTCTTTTCTCATAGACTCAAGCTTAGCATCCACCTTATCAAACCTAGCATCAGTTTTGTCGGATAAATCTTTGATTTCCTTATGGACCGCTTCAAATCTTGCATCCGTATCTCTTTTCATGGACTCAAACCTTGCGTCAACCCTGTCAAATTTTGCATCCATGCGGTCTCTTAGGTCATTTATCTGCTGTGATAAGTAAAAATATCCTGATTCATATATTTTCGGTTCCTGAGGAGGAATATTATCCCCACTAGCGGCTATTTCAATTTCTGTCTTGCTCGTTATTTCCTTTTCCGCCATACTCATCACCTTCCCCCTCCTGTTAAAATTATTATACCATGAATAACCGCAATTTTCCATAAAAACCCTTTGCAGTTTAGGGCAACCAAGGGAACGGTTTCCTTGGCTCAACCAGCAGCCCAATCAGAGGGAACGTCCCTCTGGCTCCGCAAAACAGTGAAGCAAATATATGACAGCGTTCAATGGAAAATAACTTGGTTAAAAATCTCAACAGGGTCAACTAAGACGTGGTTATCCGAGTCTAATTCTAAGGGTGTCAAGGTCAAGTAGACAGGCGACTTTCAGTGCCGTGCCCCTGCAGTTTGATGTTTAGCTTGTTTATTAGTTCTTTTGTAGGTGTATGCATGTTATTGTATAACCATTGCTTCATGTTGGCTACTTTGGCACAGAATTTCTTAAAAGTTGAAGAAAAGCCTAAGTTTATGAATGGCCGTTATGTATGGCGGGTTTATGTAGAGCAAATCCGCAGCTGAGGCTGGTGGGTATCCTATGTCACCTAAATGCAAATGCGATAAGTCTGAATGGTAGTAAAATTGTAGAAAAGTAAAAAATGACAAGCGAAACGTCCCCTTGACATTATATCCTCAAATGATTGACCATCACTTTTAAATATTTTATTTTGAAATAAATGGCGAGCTATCGTCTTCTCATTAACATTCATACTATAATACCTCCTGGGGTTATGTAACTTAACCTTTGGTATTGTTTAACTCAAAATCTTATTTCCAAAAATTCAAATATTAGTGTTTTTGTTCTATAATAGTTCAAATACAAAAAATATTATTCCTCATAAATTACCTTGAATTCAACTTGTTTTAAAATAGGGTCATTTGTCTCGTGTAAACTAATACTACGCGAACGAGACTTTAAAAATCTTCTTACTTCATTTCTTGCCCAAAACAACTGGTCAAGAAATGTTGAAAAACTTCTTCCCTGATTTATAGCTTCTTGTGCGCGTAGTCTTGGCTGAAATTCCTTCCACCAAATCACTATTCGTAATAAATACACTAGAGTCCTTTGATGCAAGATTTGAAGTAATAGCAGCAACTATTATATTATCTGTTTTAGAATTATAATCATCATTTGATAGCACAAGAACAGGTCTCTTTTTACTGAATGCCAAATCTGTAAACTGCTGGTTCAGATTGTTATTTGCCATTATTTTAACTTGTAAGTCACTCCGGCACCACTGCCTATTTTTTGAACAATATTTTTATCTACAAGACTATTTATAATCCTAAGGCTTTTTGACTTTTTAAATCCGGTTTTTAAATCTACCTCCCCTCTCGAAAGCTCAATCTCTTCTTTTAACAAGCCGTAAATAAGCAATTCATCCTCCGATAAATCTAATTTGCCAATTTCGGTAACCGGCAATACTATCCTTATATTATTTTCACTTACATCAAAACCCGGTTTAGATATGCTGTGGGTATATTCCTCATTTATTCTCGCTATCCCTGTTCCAAACTTTTCTATAATATCTAATCTATAAAAGACCCCCGCAATTATTGGGTTCCTTAATACTGAAATATTCCCATATAAATACTCTTCTTCAGAAATACCTTTCGGTAAACCCCCCGGAGAATTTATTTCAATTCTGTCCTCATACATTGCAATTTGGATATATGAATTGGTATCCCAAACTCTATGAACTATCGCATTCGCCAGAGATTCCCTAAAGGCTTCCTTAGGAATCAATTCTTTTTTTATTCTGTTATAGCCGTCTATCTCTTCATATTGATAGTATTGTTCGAAAATCTCTATTGCTCTGTCGAATTGTGCTAACAAAGACTTATGACTGATGGTTTCTCTATAAAGAATCTTACTAATGTCTTTTGCGAATTTAACTATATCAATTCCTGAAAAAGCTATATCATTTCTATCTGCCAGTAATTCCCCGGCAATGTTGTAATATCCATCTTTGTTATATAGATTTAAGGTCTTCAAAATATCCAGGTTTATTTTTCCTATCCCAGCCTTTTCTTTTAGCTGGGATTCTAATGTGGTAAAACTTAAATCTTGAGAAGATGCTTTTCTCTCCTCGTAATCCATATTTATTCCTTCTATAGCTAGTCTTCGCAGTTCAAATCTATCTACCTCTACAGTAGAAGTATCGGATCTTTTATAAGCCTTTCCTCGGTAATAATAGGGTGTATCCTTACCTTTTTTAACTTCTAATATAGCAATCGTCTTGCCCTCTACTTCCTTAACTTCAATTTCAAAATTAGGAACCGGAACAATAGAATCATTTATCATATTCTCAATCCTTGGGGATTCATCTTTAGCACTCTCTATACCTACCAAATCCCCATTATCATCGACACCAAATATTATTTTTCCGTTATTATAATTAGCATATGCACTAACAGTCTTTAGAAAAGTTCTTGCAACTTCTGCTTTGAATTCCAGGTTATATTTTTCCTTAGTTTCCACAAGCACCGCCTCCCTAATATTTATAGTAAGATTTTACCATAAATATTGCTCTTTTGCAACACCGGCTTTATCGTTGCATTTATCGTTGCATTTTAAAGCGATCTTCCTGTTATCGTTGCACATTGATCTACAACGATGAAAATATCACCCGGCCTCTCACCTATAGGCGTTCACTTCATCACATCATCCGCATATTTATTTGTTTCCACAAATTTAAGTAGAAATTTCATTATTTATCCCATTCGGAGTAGATCTCTTTACTTATTCCCGGCCAATACAACTTGTTCAATATGAACTCATTTTGAAAATCTTCCGTATAAATCGCAATTTCTACACCTTGCAGCCAGTCTCGTCCGCACCCAAAACATTAGATTGGATGAGCTGTTGTTTTATGATTTCGATGGGTTATAAAGTATATATTCGT
>JAQWCA010000099.1 GCA_028706065.1 Tepidanaerobacteraceae bacterium | reverse complement strand
CTGCGGGAAGCCAGAAGGTAGAAATACTTAACAAGGCTAATGGTAAAACAACTGCCTATTATGTAGCAGTGGCTGAAGATGCCCCCGCTCCTTCAAGAGAACAGATAGTTGCCGGTCAAAATAATGCGGGCGGCGCCGCTCTGGCTTTCGGCAGTGTCTCACTTGATGCCAATGAAGAGAAAAGCTCTGTAACTGCCGCCTTAGGAGCTGACTCTACCCATTATGATGTCTATGTGGTGCTTCATCATATTTATATTGATGATATTACCGGAATTAATTATGGTAAAATTTATAGCGAGGTAGTAAAACTTGATGTAACCACTTCGCCGGCAGCGCTAGATCCTCCTACTCTACAATCAGCCATAGTAAATGCCAAGGGTGATGTGGAGTTGGCTTTTGACAAAGCAATGACTGACCCTGCGGGTAGTGCGGGGGAATTTATGGTTTGCCGTGATGACGGGATATCAAGAACCGTAACTACATTCAAAGTAAAGACCGGTGATACTAAGACAATTGAGCTGATTCTTACATCCAAAATCTCAGGTGGCCAAGTGTTTTATGTAAGTTATATCCCGATGGCAGATGGGAAGGTCGAAGCAGTAGACGGAGGGGTGCTGGCGGGGTTTTCGCCTCGATTGATTGAAAACAATCTTCCTCATCCCGTGTTGGATACAGACGATCCTCCCACAGGAATGGTAGGGACACCATACAGCTATACCCTTACGGCCACGGGAGGTACAGGTAGTTATTCTTTCAATATAAACGATGGTTGTTTGCCTTCGGGATTGGTCCTTGATAACAATACTGGGGTGCTAAGCGGCATACCAAGCACGACTGGCAGTTATACTTTTACGATTATGGCGATTGATGGGGACAGTGCTATAGATAAACATAATTACACCCTTATCATCAATGAAGCGTCAGACACTACTCCTCCTGCATTTGCGGAAGGATTTCCGAAAGCCGGAGCAACTCAAGTCGAAGGTAGTAGGCGAGTATCCTTGTTAGTCAACCCTCTTGAAACCGTAGATGTTTACTATGTCATAATAGAGAATAGTGCTGTTGCTCCAACTATCGATGAGGTTATTGCAGGAACAGGAAGTGGAGGCAGTGCGGCCATTAAAAAAGGTAACTTTACATCAGTCAATACCGAAGGAATTGATATATCAATCATATTATCAGATCACAACACAGATTATGACGCATATGTGGTAATCACAGATGAGGTCGGTAATCCAACATTAGGAGGCCCGGTTGACTTAGGAACTCCTGCACCCGCCAATATATTCGTTGAAGGGTATCCAAATGCAGGAGACGCACAATCTGCTGGTAGCAAGAAGATAGAAATAGTGGTTAAGACCGTTGGGGACGCACAAGTTTTTTATGTGCTGGTATCTGATAACGACGATGCTCCGTCAATTGACCAGATTGTTAATGGAAAGAAAAGCGAACATGGGTACTATCTGGATGCTGGAAATTTTTATGTTACAACCGGCTGTGTCTCGGAGAGATTCGTTACTAATGCCCTTCCGACTGACGGGACAGAATATGATATCTATGTTGTAGCAAGGAATATAAAGGATTCAACAATTTTGAGCAAATCGGAAAAACTTGATGTAATCACCCCGCCGGCGGCTGTAAGTAATGTAACTACCATCAACGTGAAAAGCGGCTGTGAAGCTATTGTAACAGGTGTTGACAACAATGCCGGCATAGAATCCATCACCGTTGCAAATGGGACGACATTGGGCATCTTAATGGATGCCATAGAATCAACGGATGGTTCGGCTCAGGCCTATGATTTAAGACGTAGAGATTCTTATATTGTCGATGCTGATACAATGCTTTTAACCAATGACATATTGGAAGTAACAGCAGAGAATGATTCTATTAAGAAACAATATGCTATTACAATAGCCAAAGTGCCAATAACCTCTATATCCATTAGCGGAAGTGGGGATGCGAGCAGTGTTAAGAAAGGTCGAACCCTTCAGATGAACGTGGCAGTTCTACCTTCAAATGCTACAGATAAAACTGTTATATGGAGTGTGGAAAACAAAACCGGCAATGCAAGTATCACTGATAAAGGTCTGTTGACTGCTATTTCGGTTGGGACCGTAACAGTGAAAGCAATTGCCAATGATGGATCCGATATAGAAGCTAATAAAGATATTACTATAACTGCAGCAAATGGTAAAACAAAACAAACCGGCTTTTTTGCTATTTTAGCCACAGAGGAAGGAATAGTGCCACCGGTAATACCGCCGATAGAAGCTGGCTTTCCCGTAATGACGGATATTAGTAACCATTGGGCTAAAGAAAATATTAAGTATTTGGTTGAGAGGGGAATTATTGTCGGATATCCGGACAATACATTTAGACCAGATAATCCTATTACTCGTGCAGAATTTACGGCCTTGTTAGTTAAAGCCTTGGGCCTTACAGCTGATTCAGGCAAAGTATTTGAAGATACTTCCAAGCACTGGGCGAAGAACTACATATCTACAGCAGCAGCTTACGGAATTGTTCTAGGCTATAATGACAAAGGATTCGGTCCTGATGATGTTATAACCCGTGAACAAATGGTCGTTATGATTGCAAGGGCAGCACATCTTTCCAATGTCAGTGATACGCCGCAATTCGCCGATAGTGATCACATCTCTTCCTGGGCTAGGGAGGCGATAAATGGTGTAGCTGCTCGGCAAATTATCACAGGCTATATAGATAATACCTTTAGATCGGGCAATTTAGCCACCCGTGCTGAAGCTGTAACTATTCTCTTACGTATGAAAAATATGTAAGAATCAGGCTTCGAATATTCACCTAGCCAAGAATGTCAAGGGGACGGGGTTATTGACAACACCTTCAATCTTAGCTATTGTAGATTTGGAGGTGTTTTTTATGCCGCGAGCTGCTCGGAAAAAAGTAAAAGTGGAATTTACCATATCATGATGAGGGGGATAAACCGCCAATGTATTTTTCAAGATGAAGATGATTGTTTGAAGTTTATCCGAACGATCCAAGATTATAAAGAAATAAGCGGATATGAAGTTTATGCCTACTGTTAAACATGTTGACTTTGCACTCAACATGTTTAACAGTGATATGGAAAAGGCCAGAAAGTTGTTTGTTGAATACAACAATGAACAAAAATATGATATTTGTATGGACATAGTAGAAGAAAGCAGAATAACGGATAAAGAGGCAATAAAAATCGTTAAAGAAGTTTTTAAAGTTGAAGAATATCCGAAATACAAAAGTTTGACATACTAAAAAGGAACGGTTATCTAAAATAATTGAAAGAAGACTACGGCCTATCAATTCCACAAATCGAAAGGGTAACAGGTATAAACAGAGGGGTAATTCTAAAAGCAAGGTAAAGCATTAATTAACGTCAGAAGGCAGGTGAAAGGTGTCAACAACCCCGTCCCCTTGACACTTTAATAAATCCATTTTTCTTTAATATTTTTTGTGCTAATTATAAAAAACATCAGACTGAACATAACTAACATAAAAAAACTCAAACCCAACAGTAAATGGCCTTCTCCATTTATAGCTGTTTTTAATATATCCGCTCCATATGTTAAAGGTATCAGATAAGATAATGGTTGCAAAATCGCAGGCAGCTTCTGTACGGGTATAAATAAACCGCATAAAAAAATCATCGGGAATCTAAAAAAATTAGAAAATGTCTGGGCTTCGAAAACCTCACTTACCGTTACAGCGATTAACAGGCCTAAAAATGTAGAGGTGACTGCAATAAAAAAGACGCTTCCGAATACAACAAACCAATTAATACCTGTTAAGTCTACAATAAATGATGCAAATACTACCGGAACAAAAGCATTTATAATTCCAAACAGTATGGCGCCTGTAGTTTTAGCCAACATTAAGAGATTTAAATCAATGGGGGCAAGGAGTAAACGCTCAAAAGAACGGCTTCTCCTTTCAAAGGTTATAGTAACTGCCAACATAGAGGTAGTTCCAAACAATATAGACATAGCCATTACACCAGGTAAAATGCTCCTTATATCCATTGTTGTTTGGGAGCGCAGAAAAAACATTAACGTCCAGGCAAAAGGGAATATAATACCCCAACTGATGTTAGGCGGCTTTAAATAGTAATTTCTCATATCCTTCATTAAGATACTCTTAAAGGCAATCCATGACTTCATTTTTTACCACCTTCATTTTTCATTTTCTTAGCTTCTATGCCTGTAATCTTAACAAATACTTCTTCCAATGAAGGTTTAATAACCTTGGCCTCATATAAAGTTAAAGAATTATCCTTAAAAACTTCTATAATAGGAATTAAATCGATGGCTTCCGCAGAATAAACCCTAATAGTTTGTTCATCAATTACCTTATACTTATATTCCGGAAATGTTTGCTGCAATATCCCTTGTAATTCTAAGATACAATTGTCTACGGAAAATTGAACTATCTTTTCTCTTTGAGCTGTCTCCAACAGTTTTTCAGTGGAATCTATTTTTACAATTTTACCATCGACAATGAATGCAATTCGATTACACAACCGCTCTGCCTCTTCTATGTAATGAGTGGTTAAAAAGATAGTAGTACCGCTTTTATTTAGGTCAATAAGTAGTTTCCTAATGTGTCGGGCACTTTCTACGTCTATTCCTGTGGTAGGTTCATCTAAAAAAAGAATATCCGGATTATGTATGATACCGGCTGCAATAGTGAGCCTTCTCTTCATACCCTTGGAATAAGCTTTAAAAGGCTTTTTAGCTGCTTCTTTCAGCCCGACTTGCTCTAACAACTCCCAGGCTTTCCTATTTCTCTCTTTCTTTTCCATACCATATAATGCACCGCAAAAATCAAGATTTTCCAAGCCGTTCATCTCTGGATAAAGATTACTTTCATCAGGGACAATTCCCATTAATTCTTGTGCTTTTTTCATGTGCTTTACACAATCAATACCCGCTAAAAAAACTGTACCCTCTGTGACTTTTGCCAGTCCGGTTAACATATTAATAGTTGTTGTTTTGCCTGCACCATTAGGGCCCAAAAAACCGAAAACGTCACCTTTTTTAACCGCAAAATTAATGCCGGCTACCGCTGTAAAATCACCGTATCTTTTAGTTAAATTTTTAACCTCAAGAATATTCACTTACATCCCCTCGATTCTCTAGATTGTCGTGTGTAAGGGAAGTGTTTCTACTGTATGAAACATCAGAACTTACCGGTTTATTCGCCAATTCTCTTAAAGAATCTGCAGCCTTGCTAAGTACATTTTTCTGAACTGTATAGTGAGTCCAATATCCCTTCTTTTCTCCTTTAACCAACCCAGCCTTTCTTAAAACTTGTAAATGTTGAGAAACAGCAGCATCTGATATCTGTAATCGTTTAGCCAATGCTCCTACGCAAAAGTCATGGGATAAAAGTAAAGAAATTATTTTGTAACGAGTCTCGTCAGCAAGTGCTTTCAATAATATTACTATTTCCTGCAACCAAAACACCTCCTTTGATTAAGCATTTACTTAAATAAATTCTATATCATATAACTATTTAAGTCAATAGTTAATTATTATGTTAGTAAAGAGGATAATAAAATTAGGGCAAATTGAACTGATTGTTATACCTTTATCATAAATTTTACCAGGGTGTCAAACAAAACATGATCATGATCCCATTTTGAGCATGCAGATTGAAAAGTAATATAAGCCCAGAGGTCTAGGAAATAATCCTAAGTCCATGCTTTTTTTTGAATCGAGCTCACTCAAGGGCGGAGGTTGAGATTGATTGGGTAGAAACTTTGAGGTAGAATATAATTAAAGGTAATTTACAATTTTTTATATTGTTCAATGAAGTGTATCTTAGTATATATATAATCGAAAATATAACAAATGGGAAGGATAAGGAACATATGAAAAATAAAGCTATAAAAGGAATATTTATTAAAATCATATCGGTAATTTTTATTTTGTTTTTTGTATTGTTGGTACCACAGCCTGTCCGGGCAGATGAGGAAGATATTGCTACCGCAAGGGGAAAGATAGTTAAGATTGTATCTGAGGATATGGAAGAACTCGGAGGCGTTTTTGGTGATTCCGGTCTTAAAATAAAAAAGCAGATTTTAGAAATAAAAATACTAAGAGGCGAATATAAGGGTGAAACCGTATATGCTCAGAATATTATAGATGAACGGATGGCATATAATATACACGTGGACGCAGGTGATGAAGTTCTTTTACATATAGAAAAGGATGACATGCAAGGTATTGCAAATGCTTATGTTGCAGATATCTATCGCCAAAAATACTTGGTTTATCTGCTTTTAGCTTTTTTACTCCTTTTGGTCCTCTTTGGAGGGTTTAAAGGGATAAAGGCTGTAATTACACTAGGATTGACAGGCCTTGCTGTAGTAAAGATCCTGCTTCCGCTTATACTTCAAGGCAAAAATCCCATTTTTGTTTCAGTACCGGTATGTGCAGGGATTATTGCCATAACCTTGATTATTATAAGTGGTTTTAACAAAAAAACCTTTTCAGCAATTTTTGGAACCACCGGAGGGATTTTAATAGCTGGAGGAGTAGCTTATTTGGTTGGTTCTATGGCCAAGCTCACAGGTCTAGGCAATGACGAAGCTCAGATGTTGATGTTTTTGCCTCAGCAAGTTAATTTTGATTTCAAAGGATTGCTTTTTTCGGGTATAATCTTGGGTGCATTGGGTGCTGTCATGGATGTGGGAATGTCTATCGCATCGGCTATGCATGAAATAGAAGCGGCAAATCCTGAAATCAGCAATAAAGATCTTATAAAATCGGGAATGAACGTAGGTCGGGATATTATGGGTACTATGTCTAATACGCTGATCCTTGCTTATGCAGGAGGCTCTCTTCATCTCATGCTGCTTTTATTAGGACATGAAATTCCTATGAGTGAAGTCATCAATTGGGATATG
>JAQWCA010000098.1 GCA_028706065.1 Tepidanaerobacteraceae bacterium | reverse complement strand
TTTCTAAATCCTATACCATATTCTTCATCACCAAAATCTTCATCAAGAATTCTATACTTATCTGCACCTTTTTGTTTGATATAGTAGCGTGCCAAAACCTCGTCAGCCACGACGGCATTGACTCTTTCTGCCTCCAAATCCATGAAAGCTTCATGGTTTGTATCAAACAATACCGGTTCTCCACCATCGAAGGCCTTCACCAATTCCGGCTCGGTATTCATGGCATCTACTGCGCTGGAACCGGTTTGAGCTGCTACCTTTTTTCCTTCAAGATCCTTTTTAACGTTGATATCAGTATCTGCCAAAATGACAATGACTTGGCTGTTATCCAAGTATGGTTTTGTGAAAGCTACCTTCTCTTTTCGCTCATCGTTAATCGTATATGCATTCCAAATCATGTCTATATTTCCCGCATTCAATTCCGCTTCTTTCATTGTCCAATCTATAGGTTGAAGAATTAGTTCCAAATCATTACGCTTAAAAACTTCATTGGCCAAATCTACGTCAAAACCCACAATTTCATTCTTTTCATCCCTAAAACCCATGGGTGCAAATGTGTCATCAAGACCCATGACTATCTGACCCTTTTCTTTTATCTTTTCAAATGAATCTTCTTGTTTTACAGGTTCTTGTTGAGCATCTCCTTGTTCTACAGGTTGTTGTTGGCCCGCTTCTTTTGAACAACCCGCCAATCCAACCACACATATGGTTAAAACAAGTGCCAGAATAACTGCTGTCTTTAAGTTCTTCATCATTTTATCTCCCCTTTTCTTTAGCTATCGTTTTTTTTATGTGAAACTATCTTTTATTTTCACTACTTTAATATGATAAAGCGTTAAAGTGTTTTTGTCAACTATTTTATTAAAAAATACATTTTATTGTTAAATATTGGTAATATAAGTCAGTACATAAATAAAGGGGCAGAGACTAAAACCACTCCCCCTATAAAGAGAAATTTTGATTCGCTAAAGAAATAAAGGCAGTTGTGATAACCCTATAGAATCTATATAATGAAAGAGGAACAAGGTGAAGATGCCGAGAGTAAACTAATTTACATAGTTGCCTTTAATGGCACAATTTTTGTTGTAAATACCCTCCCATCCCGTCTTATTTCTATATCTACCTGATTCCCTACATCAAGATTATACATAACCTGCCGCAGTTTGGCCATTGAACCGACTTTTTTACCGGCAAGTTTCGTAATGATATCGCCAGCTTTAATACCTGCCCTATCTGCAGGACTAGCTTTTTCCACCTTGGCAACGTATATACCGCTGGCCACCGTTACCTTTAAATTTATAACACGTGCTATCTCTCGATCAATACCTTCGATGCCGAGATAGGGTTTGTCAAACCTGCCCTTTGTTATTATGCTGTTTACAATAGGCCATACCATATTGACGGGTATGGAAAATCCTATGGCCTCAGCTTGAGAAGCTTTAACGGTATTTATACCGATTATTTCCCCCTGGCCATTTACCAGAGGGCCACCACTATTGCCTGGGTTTATTGATGCATCCGTCTGTATGAGGTCTTGCATAAGTGTCTCACCCCGTCGATCCCTCACTACAACCATGCGGTTCAGTGCACTGATTATCCCCGCTGTAACGGTCCTTTGGAGTGTAAGACCCAATGGGTTACCGATAGCTACGGCTAAGTCACCGACTACTACGCGATCTGAATCTCCCAGTCTCGCTGCTACCAAATCTGGAGCATCTATTTTTATCACTGAAAGATCTAAAGAAGGATCACTATAAAGCCTTTGCGCTTTAAATTTCCGACCATCTGAAAGAAATACCGTTATTTGATCAGCATTACCCACCACATGATCATTTGTAATTATATATCCGGTTACATCAACTATGACACCGGATCCCACTGCTTCTGTTTCTACCGGTCTATAGAAAAAATCATAATCCACATGGACCGTAGCTATCCCTACTACAGCAGGAGTTACCTCCCTGGCAATGGCCGGTATGATTGCTTCCTGATTCTGTGTCACTTCAGGAGTATTGGGTTTTTGGTCACTCTTAGGTTGGTACCTGCCATAAATAATAGATGTAGTAATAAAAGTAGCTGCCAATGCTCCGATGAGAGAACTAAAGACAGCTACTAACAAAATTTTTTTAATATCCGGCCATGGCCACAATCGGTTTCCCTTTTCCATGAAGCGCACCTGTCTTTAAATGGATTTTGGCCCTGACCGGATAATGTTATTCTCCTTCGCCTTCTTCTGTTTCTTTCTCAGTAACGGTAATCAACTCATATTTCTTAACTCCCATACCGATTTTGCAGGCTGCATCGATGTGAAGCTGGGCATCCTTGCCGGTCACGGCCTTTAATATATTATCACCCTTTTTCACATTTTTATCCGCTGCTTTTGATTGGGCCAGAGGGTAAGCACTGTTTATCACATCAATAGCAGCTTGATCGATGGCCACCGGATCAAAGGACATCATCACCCCCTGATCCTGCACCAATGGCGTATCAGCCATAGGCATACAATCACATTCAGGCTGCACTTCAGTAATGAAGTTTATGTAGAGTATTCTTCCTTTATCAAAAGTGGAAACCACAGCATAGGCCGATTCAGCAAGGCCCGACTGAAAACCCTCTTCTGATATGGGAACGACAAGGGCTTTCACTTCACATACCCGTGAACAGCGGCCACATTTTACGCATTTGGATTTATCGATAACTATACTGTCATCAACCAGCTTTATAGCATCATGTGGACATACATCCACACACTGTCCACAACGTATGCATTTGGCATCTAACCATTCCAGGTGTTTGTTTTCCTCAAAGTGGATTCTTCCCCTTTCAGCTTCTCCACAGTGGTTTTTACAGCTAACACCACCCATGCCCAAATTCTTTATTGCACCACCGAAACCGGAAGCTATATGGCCTTTACAATGTGAAACCACAATCATAGCCGGAGCATGGTATACAGCAGAGGCCACTCCTATTTCTTTCAAGATGGGACCGCTCTTAACCATTATATGATCCCGACCGAAAATACCGTCGGCCAAAATTACCGGAGCTCCCACCGAAAGATGATTTATGCCTTCCATATTGGCCACATCCAAATACTCCAGTCCGGGAATTCTAACTGTATCTGTAACAAAGGGTTTACCACCCACCTCTTTTACTTTGTCCACCACCTTCTTTAAAAAAATCGGACGTACAATGCGATGAGCTCCATAAGAACCAAAATGAGTTTTTATGGCAACATAATCCTTGTTCTCAATAAACCCTTTAAAATCAATCATGTTAAGTATCTGCTCAAATTTTGCCACGAAACTATACTTAAAGTCGAAACTTTTTGCTCGGGCATCGGCGAAATATATCTTTGTCATAGTAAACCTCCTGTTTAAAATATTTATATAAAAACTCCCTTGTTAGGCGATTTTTATCGGATTTCATGGAAGTCAATATGGATGGCTATCGCCTTGGTCATAAGAGCTAAATATACTGCTAGACCTTCTTATAATCAACCAAGAATCTTTTGGAGCTTTCCCCAAAGAACGTCAATTTATTCTATTTCCCGGGAAATAATTCGATGAATTCTTCCAATGTGCTGAACAAAAAAATCTCAAAGCTTTCATATATTCTATTATACATAAAAAAGCAGCTTTTGCTGCTTTACTAATAATCCAATTACTTCGTAACTGCAAGAGAGTTTAGCCCTAATATAGCTACTAGCTGATTTTGTATTTACTGTTCCATTTCACCGGTATAAGCATTTATATAGTATGTATTTATATCCCCTAATTCGATTCTCCATACCGGAGCTGCCTGCCATTTATCGGCATCATAAAGCTTGGAGTTATATCCTTGCTGAATTCGTGTTATAACTACCGAATTGTCAGTTTGTATTTCAGTGATAACTCTCATGATAGCTGTGAGAGGAGAAATAACTCCTCTTTTTTTTCCAACATATCCTACTGGGTTCAACCAACACTGATAATAAGTCCTAACCCCTGATGGTGTAACTAACATGGTGATATAGCTATTGTATATAAAATAATCATCATAACAGCGGACGAATTCCAGTAAGTAACCCTTACTTTTTTCATCAAATGTTACTTTATCAAGTACCGCCTGTTCGGGCATGACACCATGGCTATTCATGAATATTATAGCTTCTTTTTCAGCTTGTTCTTTTGTAAGATTTGGCCAAATTATTTGATCTTGATTATTTATATAAGTGATAAATCCGTTATCGGTAATAATGAGTTGCCGATTGCCAAGTGTATAGTTTCTGCCATCCTTCGTCTCAGCGAATTTTGGCTTCACTTCATTGCCAAAGAAGCCTTCCAATATCTTCTTTTCCTCAATTTTTTGAAATTCAATTTCGAGCAAAGACTGGGCTCTACCATCTTTCGGTATTTCTGCCTTGAGCGTCACTCCCTTTTGTCTTAAAAGCTCCTCTATTTCAGATTGTTGATTCAAAGTAAGGGCAAATTCGGCAATGGGTTTTTCTTTGAACCACAAGTTAATAAACATGAACAGATTCAACACCACGAAAGATACTATAAGGATTGTAATCGCTTTCCTCCACTCCAAAATCATCACTCCAAAAGATTTTGAATAATTACTTCCATGCCTGCCGTTTTAACAATCCATACAGGTTTTAGCTCTTCATCTTGAATCATATATCCGGGGTATATGTCGTCTATAACCTTTATGTTTTTGGTAGATACAGCTGAATTCAGTGCTTCTATGGGTGTCATAAGATCTATGATACCCTCCTGCTTGGTTGATATGGATACATTTCTATAATAATTTTTGACTTGATTTCCCTCTACAGTTACATTTAGATAATCATCTGAATTAACTATAGTAAGCCCATTAATCCGGATTTTAAATTTGAACATATAAGTTGTACCTGCCGAACTGCTTTGTATATCATATGAAGCAAGGTATCCATTTTTAGGCCATCCACCATGCAAATCAACAAAATCCATAGCAACTTTATAAGCTTCATATAAACTTGCATTCTTTCGCTGTTCCCGAGAAACCGGATAGTTGTATTCGATTGCTCCACTGTCATATATTCGAAGACCTTGTATACCGTCAGTATATATGACCGTTCCATCTCTTTCTTCAATTCTACGAGTCACCGAAAAGTCCGTGAAAAACTTTGACGCCCAGCGTTCGTCGGAAAGAAGTTCTCTAGTCAATGAATATACCGGCAACTCATAGGACAGTAATGAAACATATACTTCTCCGGTAACTTTGAGATTCACATCAGCAGTCAAACTGGCAAATAGTGGCGGATTAGAATTGTTTATTTCCTTTATCAGATTGCTCAACTCGTCCACACTCCCACTTTTACCCAGTATGTAAAAGCAGCCGTCATCATCCACCAAATATGCGCAAAGGCCGCCGTCATCAACCAGCATGAAGGAGCAAATAAGTTTATCGTCAACAAGTGATGTATCACCTACACTTACATTGAATAACTGTTTCACAAAGGAAGCAGGTAGAGGTATAGGGAAAAAAATTTCCAGTCCTTTTTTATGTGTAAAATACTCTCTATTTAGAGTATCGATGGGCTCTGGACTTGAAGTCCACTGTGAAATCAACAGTCTTTTGGAAAAGTTCCAGGTCTTATCGTATAGAGGTGAGGAGGATTTTATTATAGTATTTATAGAATCACCCAAGTAGACCCGAATTTTCTTTGGGCTAATTGCCGCAGTCGGATCAACTCTTTTTTCCTCCTGTGTTATTTTTGTGACAGAAAGATTCCCGGGGACCCGGGACCAAATGGTAAAAGAAAGAAAAAGGCTGATGCAGACCAGCAAAATAAGAGTCCATCCCAGGATAGAATCCCTTAACAATGGCAGCACCGCCTTTTATTTTAAGATGAGAAATGATCTAAGGGTCTGTATGAGGGAACCGAGTTCTGGTAATTCGGACTCGCTATCTAATTGATAAACCTTGCGTGAAACGGTTTCAGCATCACCAGATGGAAATGATACCTTGACAGTAATAATGTTTTCTTTTGACTTAATGGGCACTTGAGTGATAAAAACACCTGCAGCACCCACCGAATGCTCTTTTCCTTCTTTACGTCCGTTTACCAACACGACAATACTGGATTTGGGTACGGTCTCGCCAGAAAGCAAAACTTTGTCAGAGGATGTCATGAAGTTATCCTTGGGTTCAGCTAATTTAATAAAATTATTGTCATCATTCGCTCTAGCCGAGGGAGAAAAAAGTGTCAAAAGGGCCACGGCTATAACTAAGGCTGTCGCTATTTTCCTCATATTAATCTCCCTTCCTGGAATAAAAACATTATATCGATTCTCTCATTCCCCTATATCTGTACTTTAGTTTAAATGAAGAATATTACAGCTATATTACAGCACGGTTAAAAACAAATTACATTTACTCGTTTCAATCCTGGAAAGTTGAGGGGGATATGACGGGAATCTGTATAGTTACACATGTTCCCTTCTCAGGCTCACTATCAATAGCAATATCACCGTCATGAGCTCTTACTATTTCATGGGCAATGGAAAGCCCAAGACCAGTACCTCCCATTTCCCTGGACCTTGTTTTATCAACCCTGTAAAACCTTTCAAAAATCCTAGGAAGATCTTCTTTAGGTATCCCAATACCCGCATCCTGGAAGGATATCTTTATCATCTTATCAACATGTTCTAGTTTTGTAATTATCCTTCCACCTTTAGGTGTATATTTGTTAGCATTGCTGAGAATGTTTTGGAAAACCTGCTCAATTTTATCTCTATCGGCAAATATCTCCGGTGTGTCTGAAGGTATATCAGTTTCCAGCGTTTGACCTTTTTTATTTATATTTACATTCATTTTGTTAATTACATCTTTAAGTATGGCTCCTGGCTTTATGGGTCTCTTATCCCATCTGGTTTCCTTGTTATCAAGGCGCGACAGTTCTAAAAGATTGTTTACCAGCCGTGTCATCCGGT
>JAQWCA010000097.1 GCA_028706065.1 Tepidanaerobacteraceae bacterium | reverse complement strand
AAAGACGGTGGATGCTTCTCTTAATCCTGAAGAGGTTTTTCAAAAAATATTGTTTGAGATCAAAAAATCAGGTATAATAAAGATGTAGGAAGCTATATGAATATTATGAATAGATATCAGCCCGACGAACGACTATAAGGGGGCGATGATTTTGAAACTGGTAATGGCAGTAGTTCAAGACACTGATGCTGGCCGGCTCATAGAAAAGCTCACTCAAAAAAAATTTGGTATTACAAAACTGGCAAGTTCCGGAGGTTTTTTAAAGAGCGGCAATACGACGCTGATGATAGGTGTAGATGAAGAGAAAATAGAGGAACTTTTGGGTATTATAGAGAGTTTGTGTCGCCCAAGAAAACAAATTGTCACACCATTTCCAGCAGGGCCAGCAGATGCTTATGTACCCTATCCTGTTGAAGTTTCGGTAGGTGGAGCTATGGTATTTATAATGGATGTAGAGAGGTCTATTAAGATATGAGGGTAGATTTATTGCCGGAATATGGGTTGCCAAAGGATATATTACCTCGGGCGGACCGAGGTCACAGAAGTTTTAATAAACACTTTGAAGTTGCTGTAGATGTACATTTACGTCAGCAAATTGATCAAGAGTTGGAGACAATTCATGAGATTGGCCGAAGGCTTTCGCAAAGCATGTCTCTAGCTGATTTAAAGGATTACAGGCAAAGGATTGCGAAATTTTTAAAAATGTGTATTTCCCGGGGTCTTTGTTTTAAGGAAGAGAACTTCCCGGCTCGTTACGGTAGAAGTAAAATTCTGTCCATTGTCAAGACAGTTAATCAAAAACTGTTAGCTTTGGCGGAAGTGATGCTTTCAGAAAACAGGGACCCATTGAAGGCAATGGCACTTGTTGATGAAATTCGCGGTCTCCTGCTTGACCTTTATGTTTGAGGTGGTATATTGGAGATTATATCTCACGCTTATATTTTTTTAGGTTCTGATGAGGATACTACGCAAAGGGCTATAGATTTAGCTAAGAAGGTAAACTGTGAAAATATGGATTTGGCACCTTGTGGGTTTTGCAAGACATGTCGTAAAATACAAAATAAAACCCATCCCGATGTTGCTGAGATATATCCTGATGGTGTTTCGGTAAAAATAGAACAGATAAGAAAACTTATATTGAGTTTGGCAGAAAAACCAACAGAAGGACCCAAAAAGATTTATATCCTGCATGAAGCCCATACCATGACACCCCAAGCCCAGAATGCCCTTTTAAAGACATTGGAAGATCCTATTGCCGAAAGTATTGTTATACTCCTTTCTAACAATCTCAAAAAACTAATCCCCACCGTAATATCTCGATGTCAGATTCAAGATTTTTCCGAATTTGATGTTAAGCCTATCCTTTCAGCAGATATAAGGCGAAAGATTGTCGATATATTGTATCAAAATACACAGAAAAGCGAGTTTACCGGCTTTAGTGAGTATGTCAAGGAACTTTCCGATGTGGATGAAAATGCCGAAGAGATACTGGAATTTATTCTTTCAATGTATAGAGATATATTGTTGGCAAAAACTAATAGTAGCGCAGCGTTTATAAATAAAGATTTAAAACCTGAAATCTTAAAATATGTTTCAATATCGACTGTTGATTCCATATTGAGGGCACTGGATCTTGTTTATAAACAATTAAAGGCTGTAAAGTCCAGAGGCAACAAAAATCTGATTTGGTATAATTTGCTTATAGGCCTTAAGGAGGTATAATAATTGATAACAGTAGTCGGTGTTAGATTTAAAAAAGCCGGAAAGGTTTATTACTTCAATCCGGGAGGCCTAGAGCTATCTTTAGGTGATAAGGTCATAGTAGAAACCAGCAGAGGTGTGGAATACGGTGAAATAGTGACTGGTCCGAAGGATGTAAGAGATGAAGATATTATAACACCTCTCAAAGATGTGATGAGGAAGGCTACTTCCCAGGATGAGGATATAGTTAAAATAAACCGATTAAAGGCTTTGGATGCGGAGAAGATTGCCATTGAGAAAATAGCGAAACACGGTCTTGAAATGAAATTGGTTGATGTGGAATATACCTTTGATAATAGCAAGCTTGTCTTTTATTTTACTGCCGATGGGCGAGTGGATTTTCGCGAGCTGGTAAAAGACTTGGCCTCAGTTTTTCGCACTCGAATTGAGCTACGTCAGATCGGAGTAAGAGATGAGGCTAAGATGTTAGGAGGAATAGGGCCCTGTGGTCGGTGTATATGTTGTAGTACGTTTTTAGGGGAATTTGATCCGGTATCTATAAAAATGGCAAAACAACAAAATTTGTCACTAAATCCGGTAAAAATATCGGGGCTGTGTGGCAGGCTTATGTGTTGTCTAAAATATGAAAGTAAATCCTATGAAGAGGGGTCAGAGAAGTATCCCAATGTTGGAGATAAGGTAATCACCCCTGCCGGTGAAGGTACAGTGGTTGCCATATATAAGCCAAAAGAGACGGTTCGAGTACAAATCAATGACAGTAAAGATGTGCAGGAATTTCCCGTCGAGGAAGTTGATTTGAATGAAACATGAGGTATTGACTGAAAACCGGTCAGCATATATTATATACTTAAACCTTACCCCTTAAGGGTATATCCTCAAAAGGAGGGATTTTCTTGTTTTTTTGGGATAATACTATGATATTGTTAATCCCTGCAATGATTTTAGCTTTTTATGCTCAATCCAAAGTTACATCTACCTTTGAAAGGTATCTTAGGGTTCCGGCGAGAAGCGGTATGACAGGAGCGGATGTTGCCCGGGGAATATTGAGGCAAAGTGGTATTGACGATGTCTCAGTGCAAATTCAGGGAGGTAAACTGTCTGATTATTATGACCCTAGGCGAAAGGTATTGAAGCTTTCCAGTGATGTATATAATGGCAGATCTCTGGCAGCTCTTGGAGTGGCTGCCCATGAATGTGGGCATGCTATTCAGCATGATGTGGGATATATTCCACTAGCTCTTCGAAGTACCATAGTACCTGTAGCGGGCTTTGGTTCTCAAATGGCGTTTCCTCTGTTTTTTATGGGATTTTTGTTCAGAGCGGACACACTTATGACTTTGGGAATATTGTTATTTTCAGCGGCAGTAATATTTCAACTGATAACTCTACCTGTTGAATACAATGCCAGCAATAGGGCTGTAGCGATTTTAGAGAGACATGGATTTATAGAAACAAGCGAACTCGGTCCGGTCAAAGCAGTGTTAGGCGCTGCGGCTCTTACCTATGTAGCTGCCACAATGATGTCTGTCATGCAACTTTTGCGTCTGGTAATTTTGGCTGGAGGGCGCCGAAACAGAAGATGATTTTTGATAAATAATATTCTTTTCATAAAAACCCTACAGTTTCTTAACTGCAGGGTTTTTTTATGATATGGTTTAACAAAGGCTTCCTAAATTTATTGCCCTACAAGAAGTCTTTGTTCCTTTAAATTTTAAACAATGGAACTTTTTCACCGAAATATCGTCTTAAATATGGGAGAGTAGAGTTTACTTTATTTTATCGGAGAGAGGAGGTATGACCGAAATTTAAATTCGGTCAAAAAGATTGAAGGGAATTATTGATGTTTATAAAGCTTGTATTTTAGTCGTTGTAATTATTATTTTTATTACAGGCTGTTCACAGACAACTCAACCGATTATAAGTCCTACCCCAACTACCCCCGATCCGAATGTGAGTAACGATATTAAAAATCCTCTTCCGAGTAATGAAGATAAGGATGACAAATACACTTTTGGTTCATTAGAATTTACCTTTGAAACGGTCATACCAGGCTTAAAAAATGATGTTTTAGGTTATCCAGTTGCCACTGCTCAGGATAAAGCAGGGCATATATATATTTTAGACCTCTACTCTACCGGAGGCCTTGTAAAGATTTTTGATTACCAGGGAAAATATCTATCACAGGGTATTCCGATACCGTCGCCTGAATCGCGACCTGTAGATCTGGTAGTTGATGATGACGGTAATGTGTACGTAGCTGACCTAGGTTTAAGAGCAGTTTTAAAATATAACGGCAATGAGCTGATAGAAAAAATTTACATGGAGGAAGATTTTTATCCCAGAAGCCTAGCTTTAGATAATCAAGGTAATCTATTTGTTTTAAGCTTTGATCGGGTGTACAAAATCTCAACAGAAGGACAAACATCAAGCTTTGGTCAAGAAGGTGATGGTGACGGTGAATTTGGGGCGGCAGGTTCAGAATTTTATGTGGGTCCCAGCGGAATCACTGTAAATACTGATGATCACATATTTGTGGCTGATACACTCAACTGCAGGATTCAAGAGTTTGATTCCGAGGGAGTTTTCGTAAAAGCTTACCCTTTGGATCAAGGTCTTGCACCTCAAGATGTAGCGATTAGCAGCAATGGTGATATAAATGTTATCACATCTTCGGGTTTATTGATTAGAATGGATTCCGAAGGGTCTTTGCTAAGCTCTGAAGATTTAGGTATATCATCGATTAACGGAGGCTATTTAAGTCTGACCCATGGTCTTGAAGATGTGCTATTTGCGGTGGTACCGGAAAAACATCAGGTAAAAGTGTTTTCCCAAGATTTGCAGATCTATTCCATCAAGGGTGATATCAATGAGGGTTTTATATATCCTCATAATTTGGAAGTCTTTCAAAATAGGGTAGTTATATTGGCAGGGGATCCTTTTTGCTGTGATGATTTAAATAACCGGGTTACTGTTTTTAATACTGATGGTATTTTTCTGTGGGACATTGTGCCGGGGTATCGTAATTTCGGTTTTTTTGGCCCGAAATCCGCTACTTATCAAAATGAAAAATTGTATTTACTAGATCTTGATATGATATCGGTATTTGATAAAAGAGGTAATTTTTTAAAAAGTTTTGGTGGTCCAGGCAGTGGCCCCGGAGACTTGGGCGTCTATGAAAATTATGGCTTTGAACAGGGTCCAGCTTCAGTCATCGGTCTTCCGGACAACAAGCTTATGATAAGTGATACCTATAACAATCGTCTTCAAGTAATATCTACCGAAGGTGATTACATAGAGAGTTTTCCAGTAAATCTTCCGGGAGCTCTGGCAGCTGAAAAGTCAGGTAATATTTATGTGGTCTTGCCTGCACAAGGCCATGTAGAAAAATACTCCCCAGATGGCAATAAAATTTTAGGATTTGGGGAACCCGGTTTTGGCGATGGACAATTTTCATTGGAAAATGCAGATGTGATATTTTACGGGCCAGAGGGAATTGCCGTGGATGAAAATCAAGGCTTGGTTTATGTATCCGATACGGAAGCTCACCGAATACAGGCTTTTGATATGGAAGGTAAATTCATTGCTTCATTTGGAAGCTTTGGTGCGGGTATGGAGGGTTTTTCGCACCCCAGCGGTTTATGCATTGATGATGAGGGTTTCCTTTGGGTGGCAGATTCAGGTAATCATCGGGTAGTAAAACTTAGAGTTGAATATATATCTCAGTAGTTTTATATTATAAGTTTAGCAAGATGCGGAAATATTATAGACTAAGGTTTAGGTGGATTTTGATTTCATCTAAACCTTAGTCTTTTTTTATTCTCTAAAAGGAGGACTTTGGTTAGTTTTGTTGAATTTATTATGTTTAATAAGGTATTAGCCAGGGGGTCAAAAAATGCCTGAACTATCTGTTGGTATAATCGGTGCAGGGAAAGGTGGTACAGCTTTAATAGAAACACTGGGAGACTTCGATAATATTAAAATCGAGGGAATTGCCGATACAAATCCTTTGGCTCCGGGTTTAAAGCTTGCCGAACAGAAGGGCATAAAGTGCTTTAAAGATTCGGAAGTTATGTTAAGAGAATGTGCTCTCGATGTGGTATTTGAAGTAACAGGGGATGAAAATCTTGTCAAAAAGTTGCAGGACAAGATTTTTCATTCTATAGCTTTGGTGGATGCTCGAGCTGCCAATATTATGCTTACCGTCATTCGGGAGCGGGAAGAACTGTTAATGATAAAAGAAGTCAAGGAACAGTTGTCGGTAATTCTGAATTCGGCTCAAGAAGGTATCCAGATGGTGGATAAAAACGGTATAATCCAATATGTCAATGAAGGATATACCCGTATCACCGGCATACCGGCTGAAAAACGCATTGGGTGCAATGTTTTTGATGTTTCCCCCGATGGGGCTTTGGCGGAGGTTATAAAAACCGGCAAGCCTTGCCTTGGTAAGCCCAATAGAGCGGTGGGATCCAATGCCGAAGTTATTTCAAATGCTTCTCCTATCATTGCAAATGGCGAGATGGTCGGGGCAGTGGTGGTTTTTCAAGATATCAGTGAAGTGATTCGATTAGCAAAAGAGCTTAGGCGGTCTACGACCATGATTGACGGTCTAAAAGACGAGATTAAAAGAATGAATGAGGGACGGGGAAGCTTTGCTGATATTGTATGTGAAAGCCAAACAATGAAGAGTGTTATAAATATTGCCAAAAAAGCTGCTCGTGAAGATTCAACCATATTAATAACAGGCGAAAGTGGCACGGGAAAAGAAATATTCGCCAATGCCATTCATGAGGAAAGCCCCAGAAACAGTAAACCCTTTATCAAGGTAAATTGTGCAGCAATCCCGGAAAACCTTTTAGAAAGTGAACTATTCGGTTATGAAGCAGGAGCCTTTACCGGAGCTGGAAAAATGAAATTGGGCAAATTTGAACTGGCCAGTGGTGGAACAATTTTTTTGGATGAAATAGGGGATATGAGTCCGGTGCTTCAGGCCAAACTCCTTCGGGTTATTCAGGAACAGGAAATCGAAAGGGTAGGTGGCACCCATCCCGTAAAAATCGATGTGCGTATTATTTCCGCTACAAACCAGAACTTATTTGAATTGATTAAACGAGGGCGTTTTCGAGAAGACCTCTACTTCAGGCTTAATGTCATCAATATTCATATACCTCCTCTTAGGGAAAGAAAAGAAGATTCAATAGCACTGGCCGCTGTATATATTCGGGAATTTAACCGCAAATTTTATAAAAATGTAAAGGGATTGACCAAT
>JAQWCA010000096.1 GCA_028706065.1 Tepidanaerobacteraceae bacterium | reverse complement strand
AGCTTTATCTTCTTTTTAATGAGAGATATGAATTTTATAAAAAATACTCAGATTATAGGATTCAAAGTAAAGAGGGAATACGGGAAACAGTAGAAGAAATAATTAAAGTTATGGAGGAAAAGGTTTATGAAAGTGCTGATAATTAATGGTCCTAATATAAACTTAATTGGATTAAGAGAAAAGAGCATTTACGGAAGCAAAAGCTATGAGGAAATATGCAGGTTGATGAGGGAGAAGGCGGGCGAATTGGGCGTATCTTTGGATATAGTCCAAAGCAATTTTGAAGGTGAAATCATCGATTTTGTACATGATGCATACAGTAAATATAGTGGAATTATTATAAATCCCGGTGCATATACCCACTATAGTATTGCTATCTACGATGCTTTAAAAGCGGTAGACGTTCCGGCAGTAGAAGTTCATCTGAGCAATATCCACGCTAGGGAAGATTTCAGGAAAAAATCCATTACTGCCGGAGCATGTGTTGGACAGATTTGCGGGTTCGGTTATTATGGTTACATACTGGCTATGGAGGGGCTCAAAAATATAAAATGAATTTCCACCTAATATAATTAACTATTTAAAATAGATGTGGAGGTAACATATATGAGAATAGGATATCTGGGACCGGCAGGTACTTTTACTGAAGAAGCTTTAGATATTTGGATTAAGCCCCAATTAAACCTTGAAAAATATAAAAAAGTGGCTTTACCTTCAATAGTAGATTTAATAAAGGCAGTAGGCAGTGATGTGGACATTGGGATAGTGCCGATTGAAAATTCTTTAGAAGGGTCTTTAAACATAACCGTAGATTCTTTTATTCATGGGGTAAAAGCCATGATAAAAGGAGAAGTTGTAATTCCCGTTGCCCATCATTTATTGCTAAAAAGTAATATTCCTCTTAATGAGATAAAAGAGGTATTATCACATCCACAAGCTCTTTTTCAGTGTAGAAAATATTTAATGGAAAATATGTCGTGTGCCAGATTAAAAGAGGTATCAAGCACTGCAGAGGCGGCAAGGTTAGTTTCTGAAAGTAAAGATAAAATTGCTGCAATTGGAGGTATGTCTTTAACTAAAATATACAACCTGAAAGTTACAGCAGAAAACATACAGGATCAAGAAAATAACATGACTCGTTTTTATATACTTTCTACAGAAGATGAAAGAGTTACCGGTAGAGACAAAACAACCCTGATTTGTTCAGTTGAAAATAAACCAGGAAGCCTTTATGGTATTTTAAAGGTTTTTGCTGACAAAGGCATTAATTTAACCAAAATTGAATCTAGGCCTTCAAGAAGAGTCTTAGGAGAATATGTTTTTCTTATTGAGGTTGAAGGGCATAAATTACAAGAACCTTTGGAAAGTGCCCTAAAAGAATTAAGGGCCTCTACAAGTTTTTATAAAATTTTAGGTTCTTACCCCAAATTTCAGCTTTATAACCGTAGTTTATAAATATAAAATGTAAATTTTTATCGTAGGCAAGCAGGATTTTTCATTTTTATATAGAATTAATAAAGCAAGAACTTAGTTAATTAAATTAAATAAGTAATATTTTTTAAAAGATAAAGGTGATGTGTTTGTTAAAGGAACCTGGAAACAGTAAATATGTAAAAAAACTGAATAGAATGGCAGTCATTAACACGATAAAAGAGCATGAGCCTTTATCTCGCCAGCAGCTGGCTAAAATCACCGGGCTTACACCACCTGCTATAACGGGGATAATTCGGGAACTTCTTGATATAGATATTGTGAGAGAAGTAGGCCTTGATAAATCACGAGGGGGTCGACGTCCGGTCAAGCTCCGTTTTAACCCTTATGCCGGTTACGTTATCGGTGTCGAAGTTACACGGTTTGAGTCTTTTATCGGAACTGCCGATTTAAAAAACGATCCCACCGACTTTCAAACCTTCAAACTGGACATGACGGAACCGGAAACAGGTATAAAACAATTAGCCGCTGCAATAAAGCAAGTCATGAATGAAAAAGGATACATTCAAAAAAACTTCCTTGGAGTGGGAGTGGCCTTTCCCGGACTTTTAAATGTTTATGAAGGAACTGTTAAACGCTCAATCAATCTAGGCAATAACTGGAACAATTTCCCAGTCAAAAAAACTCTGGAAAGAGAGCTTGAGCTGCCTGTTTTCATAGAAAACAACTCAAATGCTTCAGCCTTGGCTGAACGGTGGTTTGGAGGGGGAACCGACTGTAAGGATTTAGTATATGTAAATCTCGGGGAAGGAATAAGTGCCGGGATTATGATGAACGATCGTATATTGCAAGGCGCCGGAGGGCATGCAGGGGAAATAGGTCATATGTCAATACAGGAAGGCGGTCCTCTGTGCAACTGTGGAAATCGTGGATGTTTGGAAAGCATATGCGGTATTCCGGCTTTGGTGAGGAGAGCAAAAGCTGAATTACCGGTAATACCCAATGATGATGCACTAAAAAAGGCTTGGATACACAAGGGAAAGATTTCTGTTGAAGATATAATTGAATCTGCCAGCATTAAAGAGTCATATTCCGGGGAGCTTTTAAAACAAATGTCCGTATATGTAGGTAAAGCCATCGCCAATGTAGTCAATTTTTACAACCCTAATATAATTTTTATCGGTGGCAAAATGGCTGTAGCAGCAGAATATTTTATAGATGTTATAAAAAATACCGTTGAAACCTATGCATTTCCGGAAATTGCACTTTCAACGGATATACAAGTTTCATCACTTAAAGAAAATTCCGGCGTAATGGGTGCTTGTGCCTTGGTATTGAGGTATTTATTCAAATCAAATTCCGATATGCTGGAAGATGTACAGCAAGCATAGGAAGGATAGGAGGAATGGTTTATGACAAGATTAAATAGAGACTTATTGAAAAGCGACTATAAATTCCCTGAAGATTTGAAGGTGCAGCCCTTCCCTGAAGACTTGCCGGAGAGAGTGATTCAATTCGGTGAAGGTAATTTCTTAAGGGCATTTGTGGACTGGATGTTTGATCAAATGAACAAAAATAACCTGTTTAATGGCCGTATAGTAGTAGTGCAGCCCATAGCCCAAGGCCTTGTTGACAAGCTTAATGAACAGGACGGTCTGTATACATTATTGCTAAGGGGTTTAAAAGACGGGAAAGCCACAGAATTAAAGGAAATTATCAGTTCTGTAAGTCGAGGCATAAATCCTTATACAGAGTGGGATGAGTACCTTGCCTGTGCTGAAAACCCCAACATTGAATTTGTTGTTTCAAATACTACTGAAGCAGGTATAGCTTATGACAAAAATGACAGCTTAGAAAATAAACCACCGGTGTCTTATCCGGGAAAACTTACAGCATACTTGTATCATAGATTTAATCATTTTAACGGTGATCCGTCAAAAGGCATGGTTATTATACCCTGTGAACTAATAGATAGAAATGGCGACAATTTGAAAAAAATCATCTTACAACTTGCTGATGACTGGAATCTATCGGAAACTTTTAAAAGCTGGATAATGGAGCATAACACCTTCTTAAACACATTAGTTGATAGGGTAGTAACCGGATATCCTAAAGATGAAATCAATGCTATTTTAGAAAATCTGGGATATGACGACAACTTGGTAGATACAGGGGAACTTTTCCACCTGTGGGTTATAGAGGGGCCAAAGGAACTTTCAGAAAGACTCCCCTTTACCAAGGTAGGCCTTAATGTACTGTGGACCGATGACATGACACCCTACAGGACAAGAAAAGTCAGGATATTAAACGGTGCCCATACTTCCTCAGTGCCAGCAGCCTTCTTATATGGTTTGGAAACTGTGGGAGAGATGATGGATCATAACATTTTAGGTAAATATGTTCGTAATGTTATCTATGATGAGATAATCCCTTCTATTGATTTGGATAAAAATATGTTGACTGAATTTGCGGATTCCGTAGTGGAACGCTTCCAAAACCCATATATAAAGCACTATCTTCTAAGTATATTGCTTAATTCATCATCAAAATTCAAAACAAGGGTGCTTCCATCAATTCTTGAATATCAACAATTGCACAACAAGCTTCCTGAAAGACTCACATTCTCTCTGGCAGCTTTGATTGCCGTATATAAAGATGGCAAGGTTGAGGGCAATGATATGAAAGCTTATAGAGAAAAAGGAGAATTTACCATGAAAGATGATTTATGGGCATTGAAGTTCTTCCGAGAAACCTGGAAAGATTTTGACAAAAGCCTAAAGTCATCAAAAAATGTGGCTCAAACGGTGCTTGGAAACAGTAAAATGTGGGGGCAAGACTTAAATAATGTTGATGGGCTTACAGAAAAGGTGGCCGATTACCTGTATGAAATAGCTAATAATGGTATAAAAGCTACTATTGAAAAACTAATTTAGCAAAAAACACTAGTCTAGCAATAACACAAGTGGACGTCAGAGTGTGTGAAAATGCGAAAGCACAAGGGATATGTCCCTTCGTGCCGGAAAACACAAGGGGAACGTCCCTTTGTGCTATCCTTTGTGCTATCAGAAAAAAAGACTGGGGAAGCAATAACCGTTCTCTTGTCTGCTAGGAGGAGTTATATGACAATATTAAAAATCCATGAAAGGGACAATGTGGCAGTTGCCATTGACAAGATAAACAAGGGCGAAACTGTCAAGACAGGTTCAGTTTCAATTACAGCCTTAGATCAAATAGATAAAGGTCATAAAATTGCCCTTGTGGACATTAAGCAAGGTGAAGATGTTATAAAATACGGTTTTCCCATCGGTCATGTCACTACAGATATAAAGTCGGGAGAATGGGTGCATTCCCATAATGTAAAAACCAATTTAAGCCAAACATCAAGCTACTATTACAAACCTCATCTATCCAATGTAGAAACCATCAAAACCGACCGCACCTTCAAAGGTTATATCCGTGAAGACGGTAGGGTGGGTGTGAGAAATGAAATATGGATTATCCCTACTGTGAGCTGTGTAAACAGGAACGCTGCTATCATCGCTCAGACTGCTTCAAAGGAATTTGCAGGATTCAAGAATGTGGAAGGGATTTATGAATTTACCCATCCTTACGGCTGTTCACAGCTAGGGCAAGACCATTTAAACACTCAAATCATCTTAGCGAATCTCGTTAACCATCCAAATGCAGGGGGAGTGTTGGTTGTAGGGCTTGGTTGTGAAAACAACAATATCGATGAATTTAAAAAGGTTTTAGGATCATACAATCCTGATAAAGTTAAGTTTTTAGTGGCTCAGGAAGTAAATGATGAAATCCAGGTAGGTGTAGAGCTTATAGGGGAATTGGCTGAATATGTATCAAAGTTTGAGAGAGAGGATTGTTCCTTATCAGAACTGGCAGTAGGGCTTAAATGCGGTGGTTCTGACGGCTTTTCCGGTATAACAGCAAATCCTTTAGTTGGTTCTTTTTCAGATAAACTGATTTCCTATGGTGGAAGTACTATCTTAACGGAAGTTCCTGAAATGTTTGGTGCTGAAACCATTCTTATGAACCGAGCCATAAACCGGGAAGTATTTGAAGAGACAGTAAAACTGATAAACGATTTTAAAGAGTATTTTATGGGCTATAATCAGCCTATATATGAAAATCCGTCACCGGGCAACAAAAAGGGCGGCATTACAACCTTGGAGGAAAAGTCTTTGGGCTGCACTCAAAAAGGCGGAACAAGTTATGTAGTAGATGTGCTCCACTATGGTGATGTGGTTAAAAAGAAAGGCCTCAGTCTACTAAATGGTCCTGGCAATGACATGGTAGCATCAACAGTGTTAGCTGCTGCAGGATGCCATATAATTTTGTTTACTACCGGACGGGGTACACCTTTGGGAACTGCTGTACCCACCGTTAAAATCTCTACAAACAGTGACCTTTATAACCGGAAATCCAACTGGATGGATTTTGATGCCGGTAAGCTCCTCTCCGGTGAAACAATGGAAAAACTAACTGACGAACTTATGGACTATGTCATTGACGTTGCTTCAGGGGTAAAAAACAAAGCCGAAGAAATGGGATTTAGAGAGATTGCTATCTTTAAAAACGGTGTTACACTGTAAATAATTCAATAGTAGTATTATACATCAGATAGCAATAAAATATCTGAGAATTATCCCGATAATATGGAAAAGCTTACCTATTCTAAGCTCCGGCGAGTATATGTTGATACGTGCCGGAGCTTTTTTAATTA
This sequence comes from Tepidanaerobacteraceae bacterium, assembly GCA_028706065.1. GTDB lineage: Bacteria > Bacillota > Thermosediminibacteria > Thermosediminibacterales > Tepidanaerobacteraceae > JAQWCA01. The sequence continues at coordinate 942 of JAQWCA010000096.1, read as the reverse complement.
TTACACCAGAATCATGATATAATAATCTTGATTCTGGTGCGAAAAATCAATCTAAAATAATAAAGTAATTGAGGGATATAAATGAAAACGCTACTGGTAGGAATCAATGCCAAATATATTCACACAAACCTTGCTATAAGGAATATTGCAGCCTATTGCAGGAATGAAGATATTATCTTTTATGAGGCTACGATAAATGACAACATAGATAATATCTTGGAAGACATTATGGATTACAATGCAGACTTAATTGGGTTTTCATGTTACCTGTGGAATATCGAAGATGTATTATATATAGCTGAAAACATTAAAAAAATAAAATCCGAAACAGTGATTGTCTTAGGCGGACCGGAAGCATCCTATGAAGTGGAAGATTTACTGAAAGAAAGGCCGTATATAGACTATGTGATACTAAGTGAGGGTGAAGAGCGTTTTCGTAAATTACTCAACGCTTTTAAGGGTGAGATGTCCATAGAATCTATAGACGGTTTGGCTTATCGAGCAGACGGAAATATCCTGATAAACCCGCCAAAAGACTATGTGGACTTAAATGACATTCCCTTTTCCTACACTGATGAAGACCTGGAACATAAACTCGTGTATTACGAAACTTCTCGGGGATGCCTCTTTAGATGTGCCTTTTGTCTTTCTTCATTGGAAACTGATGTCAGAACGGCGGACCTTGAAAAAGTAAAAGGAGATTTATTGCAATTTACCAAGATGAGAGTAAAGGTAGTAAAACTGGTGGATCGCTCTTTCAACTGCAATTTATCAAGAGCCCTGGATTTGCTTGATATTATCCGTTGGCTCCCCGGGAACACTGTATTTCATTGCGAAATCAATCCCGAGCTGGTCAATGATGATTTTATAAGAGCATTGGAAGGTCTTAATAACCGATTGCAGTTTGAAGTGGGAATCCAGAGCACTAACCCCGAAACTCTC
>JAQWCA010000095.1 GCA_028706065.1 Tepidanaerobacteraceae bacterium | reverse complement strand
TAATGGCTCAGAGTGGAGCACGCCTTGTGGAGGTAGGAACTACTAATAAGACTCATCTTTATGACTACGAGAGGGCTATCACTGAAGAAACGGCTTTATTACTAAAGGTTCACACGAGTAACTATAAAATTGTAGGCTTTAGTTCATATGTAGAAAATACAGAGCTATCATCTTTAGGGCAAAAAAATGATATTCCTGTCATGGAAGATTTGGGCAGTGGTATTTTGGTCGACTTGACTTCATACGGTTTTCCTTATGAACCAATGGTTTCTGTTTCATTAAAATCAGGAATTGATATAGTGACATTCAGTGGTGATAAGCTGCTAGGCGGTCCTCAGGCAGGGTTTATTGTCGGTAAAAGGGAACTGATTTCACAAATAAAAAGGCATCCCCTTACAAGAGCAGTTCGTATTGACAAAATGACCTTAGCCGCCATAGAAGCATTACTAATGCTCTATAAAGATGGTTGTTGGCGTGAAATACCGACCCTTTACATGCTTACTAAGCCTGTGGAAATAATGGAAGCTGAAGCCAGGCTGTTGTATGAAGGTCTGTACAATGTTATTGGGAATAAAGGGCAGGTTGAAATTATTGATGACTTTTCCGAAACCGGGGCAGGTTCTTTTCCAGGGCATGAGATACCTACCAAAGCTGTGGCAATAAACTTAAAAGATATTTCAGCTCAGGGAATATCCGAAAGGCTGAGGAAGGCCCAGGTCCCAATCATAGGTAGGATAAAAAAGGATAAGTTCTTGCTTGATGTAAGGACTTTGACAGAGGAAGATATAGCTAAAACTATTAAAATGGTGGGAACGCTAATATGAGCAATATTATTCTTGGAACTGCGGGTCATATTGATCATGGCAAAACGACTCTGATAAAAGCATTAACCGGCATAAATACTGATAGGCTTACAGAGGAAAAAAAGCGGGGCATTACCATCGATTTGGGTTTTGCCCATTTGTTACTGCCATCGGGTCGTAGGGTGGGTATCGTAGATGTTCCCGGTCATGAGAAATTTGTCAAAAACATGGTGGCTGGAGCCGGTGGCATAGATATGGTCCTTTTCATTGTTGCCGCTGATGAAGGTGTCATGCCTCAGACTCAGGAACATCTGAATATACTAAGAATATTAAACATACAGCGAGGTCTCACTGTTTTAACTAAAAAGGATATGGTAGATGAAGAGTGGATAGATTTAGTAATAGAAGATGTAAGGGAGGAAGTAAAGGGCACTTTTCTCGAAAAAGCACCTATGATCCCAGTATCTTCTATTACCGGTGATGGAATACAGGAATTGCTATCGGCTATTGACGAGATGTATAGTAAAGAAATTTTAAAAGATGTAAAATCACCGTTTCGGCTACCTATAGATCGCATATTTACTATGCCGGGTATTGGCACATTGGTCACCGGGAGCCTCCTTTTCGGAACAGCAAGCATAGGTGATGATGTGGAGATAGTTCCCAAGGGTAAAAAGTCCAGAATTAGAGGTATAGAAGTGCACGGTAAAACAGCCAATCAGGCTGAGGGAGGCCAGAGAACCGCTCTGAATTTGGCAGATGTGAAAGTCGAGGACCTTGACAGAGGAGATGTAGTTACAAAGCCAGGAACTCTTCTTCCGGTTACTAAAGCCTGGGTATATTTTCGGCTTTTAGATGATGCTAAAAAACCACTTAAAAATCGAGAACGCATTAGATTTCACATCGGGACAAAAGAAGTGATGGCAAGATTGGTATTGCTTGATAGAGACAAGCTCATGCCCGGTGAGGAAACATTTGCAAGAGTAATTTTGGAAGATCCTATAACCTGTGCATATAAAGATCGATATGTAATAAGAAGTTATTCGCCTATAACTACAATAGGTGGTGGACAGATTATTTACGTAAATTCCCGAAGAATAAAAAGAAGTGCCCGGGGAAGAGCACTGCAAATCATGCAAGATACATATGAGGGGGATTTACAAGAATTTGTTTTAGGTTTGCTGGAAGTATTCGGAAATCAATACCTCAAGACTTCGGAGATTGCCCCTTATACGGGGAAAAATACTTGTCAAATCAACCAGGTTATTAAAGAGTTGGCTGCTGAAGACAAAATAGAAATCTTTAGAATAGGTGGGGAAGATTTAGTAGTAGATAAAAAATATTATAGCGAAGTTACCGACAAAGCCCTTTCACTAGTTAAAAATTATCATGAAAAGTACCCCTTGGGAGATGGTATAGTCCGAGAGGAACTTCGCAGCCGGATAAAAATTGAGTTTTTAATCTTCGGTAATTTTCTTAACCGATGGATAAATGACGGACTTTTTGAAACCTCAGGCAATATTGTAAAACGGAAAGGTTTTGAGATAAAGCTCTCAAAAGGCCAGCAGGATGTTTCCGATAAAATCATCAAACTATATGATGAAGCAAGCTGGTCACCGCCGAGCATAAATGAAGTAATATCGACTTTCCCATCGAACCGGGATAAAGAAATAAGCCAAATGATACTAAAGCTTACCAGTGATGGTAGACTAATAAAGCTCGGTGAAGAGCTCTATATGACAAAGGAATGGGTTGAACAGGCCATAAAACTTTTGAGAAAACATTTTGAAAACCACCAGGAACTAACTGCATCAGAATTTCGAAACATGCTGGGTACTACGAGAAAATATGCAATTCCCCTACTGGAATACATTGACAGCATAAAAATTACCAAAAGACAATCCGACGGTGTCAGGCACTTAACTTATTAACTTATACAAGATTCTATAAGTTCAATCTTTTCAGCCCTTGTCAGCTGTTTTATCTCATACTCTCTTTTTTGGGCCGAAATTTTGTCATCATGCTCTTCAACATACACAACCTTAACCGGGAGCCTAGCCCTCGTATATTTTGAAGCTTTTCCCAGCAAATGAGTTTGTATCCTCTTTTGGAGGTCATTGGTCCATCCGGTATAAAAAGTGTCATCCGAACACTCTAAAATGTAAACATAACACATATGAAATCACCAACATCTATTATATCTTAAAATAGAATTATATGAGCTGAACTTAATAAAAAGTCATGTTTTTAACGGCGAAATATTGTGAAATTACGAGAACTGTTGCAATATAGCCTGGTCTCTGCTAAAATCTACTTGGGAGTAGATAGGTCCTGGTGGGTCTTCTGGTCTTCAAAACCAGTATCGGGGGTAAAACCTCCGGGGTGGGTTCGATTCCCACATACTCCCGCCAACAAGAATACTGAGACTTTAAAGAGGCTATCAAACTACACTGAAAGCCTCTTTCCTATTTTATCGCCCCATATTACTATTTTATCCGTTTCATTATAAATTCATCATGTTTTGTGACTTCTTTTTCAATCCGATCAAGTTTTTCACTGTTTTGCTTGTACCCGTCAAAAAGAGCTGAAAGTTTTTCACCATGCTGATGTTCGATTTTAATCACTGTCTTTTTAACATCTTTAACTTCGACTTCAACATTGTCAATTCTTTCATTAACCTGTTTAAATCCTTTTTGCATCTCTGACTTCACTGACGTAATGTCTGACTTCATTGACGTGATGTCTGACTTCACTGACGTCATATCTGACTTCATTCCCGTCATCTCTGACTTCACTGACGTAATGTCTGACTTCACTGACGCAATGTCTGACTTCATTCCCGTCATTTCTGTAGTCAACTTACCCACCTGGGCAACGACAAGCTCCAAAAGCTCCCGGTCTGAGGCATTTCCCATAGCTTTTATCCTCCCTTTAACTATACCTTTATTAAAGTATATCTCATATATTCCGGTTACGCAATTATTAGAATAAAGGCACAGGGGACGCTTTGACACTGTTTCTTACTCGATTCTACTTCGTCTGTTATAATTTCACTCTAACGTGATTACGTGGAGAAATATTAAGTCACGTAAAGGAAAAACAATTTTTATAAAGAATAAGATTAATAGGTAATATTATGATACTAATTTTTGTCACGGGCATTCATAATACATAAAATGTAATTTACACAGGAGGTAAAGATGTCCTTACATACTGATTTGACTTTTTTTACAAATGAACCTGAGAGAAATCTCTATGACAGATTTAATAAAATCTTAAGCTCTAACACCAAATTTTTTGACATACTTGTTGGGTATTTCAGGACAAGTGGATTTTTTCTAATGTACCCGGCCATGAAGGATATTGAAAAGATTAGAGTGCTAGTCGGATTAAATGTAGACAATAAAACAGTGCAAATCATCCAACAAGCTGAAAATGAACAAATGTCATTTGATATTTCTCACAAGGAAGTCAAACAAGAGTTTACCGAGGATATTGTCGAAGAAATGCAAAATTCCGAAGACAGTTACCGAGTGGAAAAAGGCGTAAAAACCTTTATCAAATGGCTGCAAAACGGTAAGCTTGAAATGAGGATATATCCTGATGCGCCCATACATGCAAAGGTTTATATAATGCGAAAAGACATGGGAAAAGTGCCGGATCAGTTCGGCTCTGTTATAACAGGTTCAAGCAATTTTTCCAAAGCCGGTCTGGTGAATAATTTGGAGTTTAATGTGGAGCTAAAAGACAGTCGAGATGTTCAGTTTGCACTGGAAAAGTTTGAAGAACTATGGGATATGTCTATAGATATAACAGATGAATACATAGAGACCATAAATGAAAAAACCTGGATAAGAGAAGATATAACCCCTTATGAATTGTTTTTAAAGACCTTATATGAATATTTCAAGGAAGAAATAAATGAAGATAAAAATGAAATTTGGGAGGACACCCTTCCTGACGATTTTTTACGGCTACAATACCAGACTGATGCGGTAATACAGGCAAGAAAGATTCTAAACGCCTATGGGGGAGTGTTCATTTCCGATGTTGTAGGTCTTGGAAAGACATTTATATGTGCAATGCTGGCTCAAAACTTAAGAGGAAGAAAGCTGGTAATTTGTCCTCCGGTGCTCAAAAATTACTGGGAAAGGACTTTACAGCAATTTGAGGTATCGGCCAAGGTTGAGTCTTTAGGAAAACTGGATAGTATTTTGGAAGATGAAGACTTGATGAAAAATGTGAAGTATGTATTTATCGATGAAGCTCACAGATTTAGAAACGAAAAGACCGAGAGTTTTGAAAAATTGCATCAAATTTGTTATAACAAGAAGGTTATTTTAGTTACCGCTACTCCACAAAATAATTATTCCAGTGATATAGCCAATCAGATATATCTATTTCAACCCAAAAATAACAGCAGCATTATTCCTAATAATAAAAATCTTGAAGCGTTTTTCAATCGATTAGATAAAAAACTAAGAAAATTAGATAAAGGGACAAAAGAATATCAAGAAGTATTAAGAGCCAACTCCGAGGTTATCAGAGACCAGGTTTTACGAAATATAATGATAAGAAGGACACGCAAAGAGATTATAGAATATTATAAAGAGGATTTGAAAAAACAAGGGCTAAAGTTTCCGGAGCTGGGTGCACCTGAAAAAATCGTGTATACATATAGTGATGATGTGGAAACCGTATTCAATCATACAATTGAAATTATCAAGAACTTAACCTATGCTAGGTATCAACCTCTTACATACTTGGAGGACGTTCCGAAAGAAGTCGCCTCGTTGATTGTATCCCAGAGGAATATGTCAGGTTTCATGAAGTCTATTCTGGTAAAAAGGCTTGAAAGCAGTTTTGAAGCCTTTAAAAAAACCCTTAATAGATTTATAAAATCTTATAAAAAATTTATCAGTATGTGCAAAAACGGAGAAGTTTACATAAGCAAAAAGGTTGATGTATATGACTTACTGGACAGTGGTGACGATGAAAAACTAATGGAGCTGGTGGAAGCTGAAATAGTTCAACATTATCCTGTGGAATCATTTAATAGAGATTTTATCCCATCCCTAAATTATGATTTACAAATGCTGGAAGAACTCCAGGGCGAATGGGAAGAAATCATAGAAGACCCAAAAAAAGAACAGTTTTTATGGGAAATAAAAGAAAGGAACGAGTTAAAAAACAATAAAATTATCATTTTTACAGAATCCACTGAAACCGCCGAGTATGTAGGAGCATATTTAGAACTTTACTATCCCGAACAGGTGCTGGTATACAGTGGACAAAGTTCCCGATCAATAAGGCAGGAAATAGAGGCAAATTACAATCCTAACTATATATATGAAAAGAAAGATGATATCAAGTTTTTAGTGACAACCGATGTCCTTGCCGAAGGAATTAACCTTCACAGGAGCAATGTCATTGTCAATTATGACTTACCCTGGAATCCGACAAAGGTAATGCAGAGGGTAGGCCGAATAAATAGAGTAGGAACAGAACATGAAAAATTATATGTATTTAACTTTTTCCCTACAGCTCAAGCTAATGCCCACTTGCCACTAGAAGAAAATATTAAGCTTAAAATACAGGCATTTCATGATACATTGGGAGAAGATTTCAAATATCTTTCTGAAGATGAAGAAATATCTTCACATAATCTATATCAAAAATTGAGCAGCAAAGAAAGCCTTGAAGCCGATGAAAATGAAGAACAGTCGGAACTCAAATATCTAAATATCATGCGTGACATTAGAGATAATCATGAAGAATTGTATGAAAAGATAAAACGATTACCTCAAAAATCTAGAAGTGGTAGATTATATTTTGGAATCAAAGAAGATAAAACAGTTACATTTTTACGAAAAGGTGGTCTTAAAAAATTCTTTATTTCAGATGGAACAGATGCAGAAGAAATCCCCTTTATGCAGGCAATTAAGTATTTGGAGGTATTTCCTGAAGAAAAGAAAATTAAACCGCCCAAAGCCTATTTTGACCATCTTGAACTAAATAAAACCGCCTTTAAAATTGCTCTTTCCGAAGAAGAAGAACTTATCACTGAAAAGGCCGTTAAAACAGGAAATGATGCAAAAGTTATAAAATTACTAAAAGCTATTTTAAGATGTAAGGCATTTACAGACGAACAAGAAATACTCATCAAAAAAATGAGGAAGGCCTGGGAAGATGGAAATATTCCCGCAAATATTACTAAAGAAGTGCTAAAACAAACAAAGCTAATAAATGATCCGATCAAAGTATTTTACGAAATTATAGATATTGTGCCCGAAGAATACTTTGAAGAAAGAAAAAAGAAGAAAGCAGTAAATATTTTCGGTGAAATGAAAGTTATTTTATCATCTTACCTGAAGAAGGAGGAAA
>JAQWCA010000094.1 GCA_028706065.1 Tepidanaerobacteraceae bacterium | reverse complement strand
TACTACTAACCGCAAATTTCGCTCAATTAAAACCGTCTTAACAGCAGTATCTCCCATTTCCAATTTGTGTAGATATAATAATTCTTCATCACCGGTAAGCGGTGGAGGTAAGGCCTCACTGCCTCCAATATAATAAATAACAGATTTCTTTAGTATTCCTAGCTGCTTCAACCACTTTATAATTGCTATTTTTATTTTTTTTGGCTTTATCATAGCTTCTCCTCCCTCAATTTTTTTCATGCATTTAATAGGATGGGATTCAAAAGTGCCTTATATGTTCTTTCAGGTGAAAGGACTCTTTGGTATATTCCAATAATTGCATCCTTTGTTTTTATTATTTTATTATCATAAAATATAGTCACCATATCAGGCTTAAATCCAATCATTAGGCCTTTACTTTTTCCTATGCTTTCAAAAGGTATTACTCTGAATCTAATAGCCAATTCTGAATCGGCTATTAGTTCCCCAAGAGCCGCTAAATCATCCTCATATCCTCTATAGAGTAGAACTTCTAGGTCTTTACTGAAAAAACTTTTAACGGCATCTAATTCAACTATAATAACCGGATAATTCGATATGGGATCAAAAAGGTCATTACCGGTATCTATTAAAGCGGTAATTTCTAAAGGTTTTTCATCCAAGACAATAGTTATGGGCACCAATAAAGTATCTTTTATCAGTATATTATATATTAAAGGCCACAAGACTTTAAAAATTAATAACAATATAAATGTGGAAATAAGTAATATCCACCATGGCACTGAAATATTATTAATTACAAGGGTATTAGTATAAGAATACTTATCTATATTAAACAAATAAAAAAACGCCAAAACACCCCCGCCCATCATAAAAGTTATAAGATAAAAAAAGCCCATGGTTTTTAAAAAACCTCTGAGGTTAAAAGGCCAGAAACACATAAAAATCATTGCTATTGAAATTATTACCTTGATAGGTAAGTATTGCAATACCAAATATTTTTCTGAGAGCATCCCAAGCAGAAACAAACATCCTATTAAAGCACCAAAAAACAATCTCCAAAATATAATCCTTAAGTTCAATATAAGTGCAACGAGATATAGTATTATAAAATTCATAAAAAAATTTATCAACAACACTACATCAAAATAAACAATCATATGCCCTCCTGTAATAGAAACTAGTCTATTAAAAATTTATATTCTTTGTTCTTGTCTTTTATGATTATTTTAACATCTAGTCAATTAAAAAAATGTCAGTTTTTGACCCACTGACAAAAAAAATAAGAGCGCTTTTTGCGCTCTTATCGTCTTCTATTTCTTCTTAAAAATGCGGGAATGTCTAGGTCTTCATCCATAAAATGCCCTACCTCAAATTCTTCCATTTCTAGAGATTTTTCCTTTATTTTTTCAAAGCCTGTAGCAATTACTGTAATTCTTATTTCGTCCTGAAGTTTTTCATCGATAACCGCTCCAAATATGATATTAGCTTCCGAATCTGCAGCTGATGATATAAGTTCAGCAGCCTCATTTACTTCAAGTAAACCAAGATTTGCACCTCCTGTAATATTAAGCAGTACACCCTTAGCTCCTACGATAGATGTTTCTAACAACGGACTGGATACAGCTTGTTTTGCCGCTTCAACAGCCCGATTTTCTCCGGATCCCTTGCCAATACCCATGTGTGCAAGCCCAGTACTCAACATTATTGTTCTAACATCGGCAAAATCTAAATTTATCAAACCAGGTACAGCAATTAAGTCTGAAATGCCTTGAACACCCTGTCTAAGCACGTCATCTGCCATTTTAAAAGCTTCTATCATAGAAGTCTTTTTCTCCGCTATAGACAGTAATCTATCATTGAGTATGGTAATTAATGTATCTACATTGCTTTTTATTTCAACTATCCCAGCCTCTGAATTATTCTGACGTTTTTTACCTTCAAAGGTAAAAGGCTTTGTTACAACACCGACTGTCAATATGCCAAGATTTTTGGATACTTCGGCAACTACCGGTGCCGCACCGGTTCCTGTTCCTCCGCCCATCCCTGCTGTTATAAAAATCATATCAGCACCCTTTAAAGATTCTTCTACTTCATCTTTGCTCTCTTCTGCCGCTTTTTTGCCGACATCAGGATTAGCTCCTGCACCAAGGCCTTTTGTTAGCTTTTCTCCTATTTGAATTTTTTTATCGGCTTTGGATAAATAAAGAGCTTGGGCATCAGTATTAACCGAAATAAACTCTACTCCTTTTAAACCAGCATCTATCATTCGGTTTATTGCATTATTGCCACCTCCACCGATTCCTATAACCTTGATATTAGCAAATTGTTCCAATTCCACATCAAAATCCAGCACGTTAATACCTCCCAAAACTTTAAAAATACTCTCTTAATATACGCTTTGCTCTTTCGAAAAATCCGAAAGCCGGCCTTTCTTTCGTGACTGATCCATAAACATAAGCCCTATGTTTTAAAATATAATTTAGAAGACCAAAAGCCACTATAAATGTTTGTTCATTGTCATAAGAATCTGTAGTGCCTAATCTCACGGGCTGATCTAATAGCTGTTGAGACATTTCCAAGAACCCTTTGATATGTACAAGACCACCGCCGGTAAAGACAATACCGGCTGGCAAAATTGTCTTTAGATTAAAACCTTGTATGCTGCTTACTATATAAGATAAAATTTCTTGAACACGCGGTTCTACAATGGCTGTTAAATCCATTTGTGAAATCTTTCTAGGAGAAGAATCACCCATGCTTTGAACCTCTATGTCTGACTTATCCGAAGCCAGATATGGCAAAGCACATGCGTATTTACACTTTATTTCTTCTGCCTGAGTATAAGGTAATCGTAAGCCGATGGCAATATCATTTGAGATAAAATCTCCACCTATCGGAATCATATCATAGGCGATAATACAACCTTCTTGAAAAACTGAAATCTCGGTAGTCCCAGCCCCTACATCTATTAATATTACCCCCATGTCCATTTCATCTTCAGTAAGAAGCATTTCAGCCGCCGCCAAAGGTTTGAGAATCATCGATTCTACTGATAATCCCGCTTTTTGCACACAGCGGGCAATATTTTGCAGTGTCGTCAAAAGTCCAACTACAATACATGCTGAAACTTCCAGTCTGGTTCCTATCATTCCCACCGGGTCTTTTATGCTATCACACCCGTCAACAATAAATTCTCGGGGTATAACATCTATAATTTCTCTTTCATACGGTATTGCCATGATTTTGGCGGCTTGTAATACTCTTTCCACATCTTGAGGAGTTATTTCCCTTTCATTTCTGGGAATAGCAACAACCCCACGGTTTATTAACAGTGAAATATTGCCCCCCGATAACCCTACTGCCACATGATCTATTTTTGCATTAGACATTTGTTCAGCAAGTTCGACGGCCTTTAATATACTTTGTACCACTAAGTCAATATTAATCACACTGCCTTTTTTGATTCCTGCCGCCGACGAAATACCATATCCTAATACATCTATATCTCCTGAACGCGTAACTTGACCTACCATGCAGCATGTTTTAGATGTTCCCAGATCGAGACTGGCGACGATGTTGCTTTTTCCCAAACTTACACCTCCCCTTCCCTCACGGGCAGGTTGTTTCAAATATTAAAATTCAACACGCGAATCGAATTTCCCTTTTTATTTTTCATCATTTTTTAAAAACAACTTATCAACTATGCTCCTGCGAATAATAGCAAGGTTTTGAAATATCCTTACACCAAAAGCAAAAATTGCGGCAAGATAGAGCTGTATCCCCAGTCTGTCTCCAAAATAAGCAAGGAAACCAGCCATAAGTGCATTGCTGAAAAAGCCTGTAATAAATATATTAGTATTAAAGCTATCTTCCTCTAAAGCCCTTATACCCCCAAATACCGAATCAAGTGCCGCCAAAATCGAAATTGATACATAAGGTGCATATATAACAGGTACGGTAATGGGTGAATAAAAACCAACAAACAAACCCAATATAAGACCAATCAATGAATACAACATTTTAACTATCACCTGCCTTGACAGGTTTTAAAAAATTAAACTGAATAGGTCCAGCGTATGCAGGCATTTCAATTTTATCCTGTTTTTTTATACCAACTTGTATACCAAAAACCTGTAGTGATTCGATAACTCCGCCTCTCATTTTTAAAGAAGTCTCCAAAGTATCCGGATCACCCACAGCATGTATAATGAAAGGTGGGGCAAGTTTTACCGAATTTATTATGATTGTGGGGCCTACACATCTAATTTCACTATTGGTTATAATTCGCTGACCATTTACAGATACCGCCTCGGCTCCAGCAGCAAACAACTCGTTAATTACCTTTAAAAGATCCTCGTCGTGGATTAAAAACAGGTTTGGATCTTCACCGGGTTGACGGGGTAAATTGCTGTCATCAAGGGTAATAATTAATCCTTGACCGGTTCCAGCCATTAATCCTGCACTCATGCGCACTTTTTCCAATTCCTTTTTCATGGCATCAGTTATCCCACTGATTTTGGATGCCGAGTTTTCATACTCATTTATTCTATTTCTAAGCTCTAGCAACTCTTTTTTATACACATCACGCTCATCAGTAACGGTCTTTAATTGGGAAGATAGTTCTTGAGCTCTTTGAAGGGCAGTTGCTGCTCCACCGCTTATTTGAACACTTCTAAATTGAGCCACCAGCAACATACCCAATATAAAACAAACAGATGCTATCATAATATGTGCTCTTGCAGTATCTTTCATAACTTACCTCTTCTCCTCCCCTGTTTCTAGATCAAAGGGTTTAAAGATAGGAACTTTGTGGCTAATATCCAGTAATCCCTTTCCCATGCCCTTTTTTCTTAAATCATCCAACAAGTCTTTTAAATTTGTTATTTTTTTATCATCTAGCTCTCCAAATAACACCTGATAACCATCCAAAGTATATAAATAAAAAATTATTTCATCATTTTCGTCAACAGAAACATTTATTTCGGACAGTTCATGTAAAATCGGTTTTAGAGCACCGATTAACTCAAGCAATATATCAAAATATGCTACACTTTCTTCTAATAGCGGTTTTTCTGCAACTTTAGCATTAACAATTTCCAAGCCGGTAACCACCGGAATGGAATAAGTTTCAAGTTTTGATCCCAGTTTGACAACATAACCATTGGAATCTATTAAAGCAAAGCCATTTAAATAGCTTAACGCTGCTGCGATTTCTCTTTCTTTAACTTCCACAATGAGAGTGTGGGGAAGCTTATACCTTACTTTTACATCTTTAACAGGGATTGTCCCCTGGATTGAGCGTTTAACGTCTTCGGATTTGACAGCAAGAAGATTCTTATCAAAATAATAATCGATAGTTGCTAATATTTCTTTAGTAGATATATTGTTGTTCCCCTTCAGCTCAATCTCTTTAATAGTAAAAAAAGAGCCATAGCCCAGTGACATCAATGTTATTATACATAAAAAACCAAGCGACAACAATAGTCTTTTATAGTTAATCTTCCTTTTTCTTCTATTAACATAAATATTGTAATCGGTTTTATTCTTTTGACGCATACCAACCACTTGTCCCTTTTTTAATTAAAAAATATATTTACTGCAAAAGGAAAAACTTGCTTGCAGTAAAATCTAATATATTGTAAATATTTATAATATATTTAATGTTTTTTGACAATTTTAGCTCCCAAAGCAACAAGATTGTCTTGTATGCTTTCATAACCTCGTTCCACATGATATACACCTTCAACATGGGTTTCCCCTTCAGCAGCAAGTGCCGCCATTATAAGTGCCGCCCCGGCTCTAAGATCCTTCGCCTCTACCATAGCGCCGGTCAATTCCTTAACTCCCTTTATAATAGCAGTATTACCATTTATTGATATGTTTGCTCCCATTCTTCTAAGTTCTTGAGCGTGTTTAAATCTGTTTTCGAAAATTGTTTCAGTAAGAATAGAGGTACCTTCCACCGTAGATAAAAGAGCCATCATCGGAGCCTGCATATCAGTGGGAAATCCCGGATAGGGCAATGTTCTCAAACTATCTAACGATTTTAATGGCGTATCTACGCATAATTCAATCTTACCATTACTGCAATTGACGATACATCCCATTTCCCTAAGTTTGGCTATGATGGGTTCTAAATGTTCTGTGATGACATTTGTCAATGCAACTCGACCTTTTGTAATGGCTGCTGCCACAAGATACGTACCCGCTACTATTCTATCAGGAATTATAGTATAATCCTGTACAGGTTTTAGGTCCATAATTCTTCGCCCTTCGATTTTAATAGTATCGGTGCCTGCTCCTTTTATATGAGCACCCATACGATTTAAAAAGTTCTGTAAATCTACTATTTCCGGTTCTTTTGCTACATTCCTTATTATTGTATTCCCTTTTGCTAGAACACTTGCCAGCATTAGGTTTTCTGTAGCACCTACACTGGGAAAGTCTAAGTGAATGTCGGCTCCTTTTAGTTCATTTGTCTTTGCATAAATAAAACCGTGGCTTTCGCTTAGTTTTACACCCATCAGCGCAAGGCCCTTAAGATGTAAATCTATAGGTCTTGGTCCAATTTCACAGCCTCCGGGATATGATACCTTAACCTTTCCGAATCTACCTAATATAGCACCCATAAGAACTATCGATGACCGCATTTCTCTCATGAGATGCTCGGGAACCTTGGTACAATTCACATTTTCCGAATCAACTTCAACAACATTCCCCTGTTTCTTTGTATCGGCACCTAGATATGATAAGATTTGGGTCATCACTTCGAGATCCTTAATCTTTGGGACATCAATTATGGTATTCTTTTTACCGTTTAGTATAGTGGCTGCTAAAATGGGGAGACTGGAGTTTTTAGACCCTTGAACCCTGATTTCTCCAGTAAGGTTCTCGCCACCTTTAATTATATACACCCCCACTTAATTCACCTCCGGAATATTACCGATTACCTCCTTCTGGAAAACATCTGTTAATTTATCGACAATACTATAGGAAGTATTACTGATATCTCCCGCTCCTATAGTTAAAATATAATCTCCAGACACAGCCTTATTTATTATATAATCTGGAATATCTTCTTTGTTTTCTATGAAAATAAATTTTTTACCATTTTTTCTCGCTATATCAATTATAAGACTTGAAGAAACTCCATTAATTGGTTTTTCCCCAGCACTGTAAATACTGGTTATGATTACTTCATCGGCATCAATAAAAGCTGAACCGAATTCCTTAGCCAAGTTTTGGGTCCTGGTATACCTATGGGGTTGAAA
>JAQWCA010000093.1 GCA_028706065.1 Tepidanaerobacteraceae bacterium | reverse complement strand
ATGTCACTGAATTTTAGTTCACCGATATCTACTATTTTGTACTTATAGTTTAGCATATTATTGACATCAAAGAAATAGTTTAGATTGTCTTTCATGTTGTTTTTTTCTTTGCCCATGTACAAGATTAGTTGGTATACGGGAAGGTTATGTTTTTCCATTATTTCTATGCAGTATCTCAGCATCCTGTAGGGCATCTTGTTGTCATTTGCTGACTGAAATTCGATATGTACTGCTATGTCTGTTTTGTCCATCTCGCATTTTATTACCATATCGCTTGCTCGTTTTTCTACTTTTGTAAATTCTATGTTTAGTTCTTCTTTCTTTTTTACTTTGTTTCCGGTCATAAGTCTTACTAAATCTTCGGTCATATCTGAAAATATGGCTTTTATGCTTTTGTCATATTGTGACATGCGGTAACCTCCGATTTCGGCTGTGATATTTCTAGTTTTTCTGAAAGTTTAGTTGTTGAATTATTATCTAAGGGTTTTCCATAACCACCTTCATTTTTAGGAAGTGGATTTTCAGAAACTTTTTCAATAGCTTTTAATACTTGCAATTTCTGAGAGTGATCAAGTCTTAATAAATCTTCTTTTGCTTCCTTATAATACTTAATTTTCCATCCCATTATTCGATTTCCACTTCAATATCTTTAAGTTCATCTTCTTTGATATTGAGATCTTTCATCATTTGCTTATGACTAATAAAGTCAGATGCTCCTGGTGATTTCATTCTTTTTTCAGCCGCTATAAGCAAATAATAGTCTTCAATAGTACTATAGAAGAGGATTATCTTAAAAATTTATTTAGGTCTTCAATACTTTCTATATCAAATATGCTGTCTGCAATTCTGTCTAAGGTCTGTTTGTCTTGAGCCATTAGTTTTGAAATATATTCTGACGGCACTTCCCCAAGCTTCTTGGAAAGTAACCTTAGAACAGTTTCAGCTATACCTGCTTCTTTTCCTTCCCTTATACCTGCTTCTCTTCCTTCCTTTATACCTGCTTCTTTTCCTTCCTTTATACCTGCTTCTCTTCCTTCCTTTATACCTGCTTCTCTTCCTTTGCTCAAAAGGTATTTCTCGCTGGATACTTTATCTAAATACCATTTTCTTCGCTGATAGTAGGCTTCTCTGGCTTTTCTATCCTGGCTGATTCTTTCTAATACGTCACCGGCCATATTGATCTCTCCTTTCTTTTTCCTGATTTCTTTTATAAATTTCTGTTTTTGTTCATCTGCAGCGTCTCTTAGGAAATACAGCCATTGTTCCAAGGGAGTTAAATCTCCTGCATTTTGTTTATCCGGTAGCTTGGAAAGTTCTAGGTAGTGGATTTCTAAATCTTCCAGTAGTAATATGTCTTCTGCCTTTTCTTTTATGTGGAATATGCTATGATATTTTTCGGTTTCGGTTATTAGGTTAAAGTTGGTTATGTTTATTACTACGCATTTTTTTAGTTCATGGTAGGATTCACCTTGGTGAATTTGATCTATATACATGTTTGCCCAGTAAAAAAGTGATCTTTTCCTGTAGTTGTCAACATTTTGTATTTGCATTTCTATATCTATTATTTCGCCTTTTTGGGTCTCAACTTTAATGTCCATTATGGATTGTTTGGTATCGTCATATTCTTTGTCTGTATAGGGGTCTAGGTATATTATATCCATTATTTTATCGTTTTTATCATTGAAGATGGAGTTTAGTAAATCTATAAGTAATATTTTGCTCTCTTTGCCTTTTCCGGCAAAAAGCTGTTTGAAGGCAAAATCTATTTTGGGATCCATTAAGGGGTATTTAGGTTGTTGTTCCACTTTATCCTCTCCACTTTGATTATATTATATCATGAATATGTTAGAATTGTATGGCTTTTATAAGTAAAGCTTGTGCAAAATCATTTTTTACGCCTCCTTCGCAAACATATGTTTGGTTTTATTATATACTAATTATTGGCGTTTTTCAATAAGTAAACTTGAAGATCGCAATCGTAAAACGGATTTGGGTAACTATTCAAGGGTAAGAATAAAAGCACAAGCACCGATGAAGTTACGAAAAAAAATGCATAAAGAAAAAATGGCACAACAAACAGAACCCAGTTCCCGGCCATATTGATCTTTATATTTGTAGTCTCGGCTACAGATTTTTGATTTATTTGTTTATATAGTTAATACAGAACAATAAATAATTTATGATAAGGAGGTTCCACTAATGTATGAAAAAGGTAAGACACCATTTAAAATCAAGGTCGTAGAGCCAATTAAATGGAATACGAGAGAAGAAAGACAAAAAATAATGGAAGAAGCTCACTTTTGCCAGGCATATATACCGGCAGAAAAAATACCGATTAATCTTTCAACCGATAGTGGCGTGACGGCTATGAGCCAAGAGCAGTGGGCTGGGATGATGCTGGGGGATGAATCTTATTTTGGATGTAAGAACTGGTTTAATTTAGAGAAATCTGTTCAGGATTTTACAGGTTATAAGTATGTTCTTCCAACACATCAGGGCAGAGCAGCAGAAAACATTGTATGTACAACTTTAATTAAAAAAGGTGATACTGTTTTAGCCAATGCTCATTATGGTTCCACGGAAGGACATGCAAGGAGACTGGGCGCAAACCCTGTAAATTTATATACGGTAGAAGCCCTCCGACCGGAACTAAGCGTTGATTTCAAAGGCAATATAGATATTGATAAATTAAAAAAAGCTATTAAAGAAATAGGAAGTAAGGATATATCTTTCTTAAATATGGTTTTAGAAAATAATTTTACTGCAGGTCAGCCTGTATCTATGGCAAATTTACGGGAAGCAAGTAGAATTGCTCATGAAAACGGTATAAAGGTGGTAATCGATTCAGCCCGTGTTCCTGAAAATGCTTATATCATCAAGGAAAAGGAACCGGGTTATAAAGACAAATCTATAAGAGAAATTTGTCATGAGATATTTTCCTATGGTGACCTTATGCATATGAGTGCTAAAAAAAGCGGTCTGGTCAACATCGGTGGACTAATCGCCACAAATGATAAAGACTTGTATGATAAAATGCAGGATTTATTGCTTATGTTTGAAGGGTTTGTAACTTATGGTGGTCTGGCCGGTAGAGATCTGGAAGCTTTAGCCATCGGAATAAATGAAGGATTGGAATACGATTATCTGGCTTATAGGGTGGGACAAGTCGAATACTTCGGTGAATTGCTCAGGGACAGAGGTGTGCCAATTTATGAGCCTCCGGGCGGCCATGCTATTTATGTAGATGCATCAAGGGTATATCCGCATATACCAAGAGAAGAGTTTGTTGCTCAAGCTCTAGTCGTTCAAACGTATATCGAATCTGGTGTCATGGGAGGTGAGAGCCCATCAAGTTTAGGATTTAGCAGAACCGATCCGAAAACAGGTAAGTTAACCCCATGTCCTTTTGAACTTGTTAGATTTTGTATACCAAGAAGAGTTTACACCGATAGCCAAATAGAGTATGCAGCAGATGGAATCAAGGCTGCCATGGATAAAGGCAAAAGTGTAAAAGGCCTCAGGTTTAAGTGGAGACCAAAGAGTGAGTTTAGCGGTATCTTCTTTTATCAATTGGAAAGACTCCCGTAAAAATCTATTTGAGCTGGCAGGTTACTCCTGCCAGCCGGTAAACATTTTTGTGATATTATAAAATGAGGAGGTATTATAATGCAAGATCGTGAAAGCTGGGGTAGCCAAATTGGATTTATTCTTGCAAGCGTAGGATCAGCCGTTGGTTTAGGCAATGTCTGGATGTTCCCATGGCGTCTTGGTAAATTTGGTGGAGCTGCATTTCTGATACCTTATCTTCTATTTGCATTTGGTATTTGCTGGGTAGGATTAATGGGAGAATTCGCTCTGGGCAGAAGTCAACAAAGAGGCCCCATAAGTGCATATGAAAAAATTTTTGGTGAAAAGGAACTAAAAGGTGGGAAGATACTTGGGTTTATTCCAATAATAGCGGCATGTGGAATATTTACCTTTATACCCATAGTAACCGGCTGGGTGATAAAATACTTTGCATTGATACTCACCGGCAAAATGCTAAGCATTGAACCATCTGCTTACTTTGGTTCTTTTGGAGGTTCTACGTCAAGTATTTTGTGGACATTTATTGCTTTTGCCATTTGTCTTTATATAATTCTAGGTGGAATAAAACAGGGAATTGAAAAGGTCAATAAAATAATGATACCTACCCTCTTTGCGATGCTCATCATTCTGATTTTTTATACCATTAGGCTACCTGGCGCCGGAGACGGACTAAAATATTTGTTTATACCAAATTGGGCAATGCTGTTCCAACCAATAACGTGGATTATGGCCCTTGGCCAAGCGTTTTCCTCCGCCAGTTTAGGTGGATGCGGTATGGTTGTTTACGGAAGTTATTTGAGAAAGCAGAATGATATCCCTAATAGTGCTTTAAACGCTTTAACTTTTGATACAATTGCCGCCGTTCTTGCTGCTATGATCATTATCCCTGCTGTCTTTGCATTTAAGCTAGACCCTGCAGCCGGCCCCCCGTTATTGTTTATAACTGTGCCGACAATTATTAAAGCTATGCCCGGAGGACGACTGTTCGGTATATTGTTTTTTGCAGCTATGGCCTTTGCTGCCATCACTTCTTTTGTAGCTATAACAGAAGTACTAGTGGAAGCTTTAATGGACAGACTAAATTTAGATAGAAAAAAAAGCACTTTAATTATAGGTATTATAGGGTTTGTTATTGCTGTCCCATTATCTTTAAATATGAACTTTTTCGGAACGTTTATTGACGTCATTTCGATATACATTACACCTATCGCAGCTGTTTTATCCGGTATTGTTTTCTTTTGGATATATGGTGGAAAGAAAGCACTTGATGAAATCAATCAAGGAGCCAAAAAGCCATTGGGCACATGGCTTATCCCTTATGCCAAATATGTATTTATCGGTGTATCGATTATCATAGTTACTATTGGGATAATTAATAAGGGTATGTAGCCTGTAAGCTTTAAACGAGCTTCTAAATATTAATGAAAAAATTGAACTTATAGGCCTGTGGATTATTAAAATCACACAGGCCTTTTTTAGAAATAATTAACTTTTTGAGTTGTATGTGATAAAATTGAATAAATGAACTTTATATAATATTTTCATAAAGGAGTTAAGCTATGGATGTATTTGATTTAAAATACTTTTCTCCATGGCTGAAAGGCAATATAGATGATTGGAGAAATCTTATAGATTGCGGCACTTTAACAGTTTTTAAAAAGAATTCGGTCATTTTTTATATGGGCGAGGTTAATAATTATGCCTATATATTAAAAGATGGCCGGGTAGGCCTGAACACTTACAGCGAAGACGGGGACGAGATAACGATAGCAATCATTGAAAGCGGTGCTATGTTCGGGGAACTGTCCTTACTAGATAACGAGCCAAATATCTGCACAGCTATAGCAATAAGAGATACCGAGGTTTACAGAATCAGTAAACCCGATTTAATTTCGGTTCTTTCAACAGATCCCCAGCTTCATATGGCAACAATGAACAACCTATGTCAAAAAATAAGATTGCTTCACTCTCATTTATTAAACATATCTAGTAAAAGTGCTACATCTCGTGTTGCTCTAAAATTTCTACAAATGTATGAAGAATATGGTATAAGAACCAACAACATTTATAAGCTCCGTATAAAATTTACTCATCAAGAATTGGCCAATATCACCGGTTTAAACAGAGTAAGCGTGTCAAATATTATCAGCAAATTCACGAATAAGGGTATCATCACAAAAAATAATAATTATTTTATAATCGAAGACCTGGAAAAATTGAAGGTTATCAGTGAACAGGGAACTTTTGACAATGTGTAGAAAATTCGGAGGTATTGCAATAGTTTTCACCATCACTTGATGGCTTTATTCTATAAAAAACTGCCCTGATTAAAGCTACTATTTTTACATATACTTCTAATGATTTTAGAATCCAGATTTCATTCTTTTTTGTATGTCTTAAAGCTTCACCCGCTTTCGGATAGGTATTTTTATTTTACAGTAGTTACCGTCAATAATAATGGTTGCATAGTAGTAAATACCTCCGGAAGCCGTCGGGGTCCCCACTGTATCTAGCTTGATCGCTTTCCCTTCTACGGTATATATGGGGTCTACAGGTGTCAGAGGGACGGGGTTGTTGTCACCTTATCGTCACCTGTTTGAATAACTTTAGTTTATTTAAGTTTATTCATGAAAAGCGGATAAATTATAAGGAAAATATGTGATTTTGTGGGTTCAGAGTGGGTTTGACTATTCTTCTCCCCCCTTGACGCTGATTTCAATGATAAAGTATAATCAAATTTAGACAATTCATGATGTTACTTCTTTTATGTAGGGGGTTTGATGTATGACGGGAAGCTATTTTTGCAGACCAAATATGGAGCTTCTTGAGCTGGATTGTCTCGAAATGGATGAGACGATGAGATATCTCTTCAAGGAATGGAATTCTCTAGGTAAAATTATCCTAGTAAATTCTAAAAGCAAGTTGCTACGATGTGACATCGATACAAAAGAAAATTTGGTCAAAGGACGTGGACTTGGTAGGTTTATTAAGTCTATTAAGAAGGACTTTTTTTATTTGCGGCCCGAAGGAGATGGCACTTTTTTTATATCACCGGAAAATCTCTGTCCACCTAAGTTTCCTTTAGAGAAGGTTTCAATCCCCCGTATTCATTTTGATCAAGACAGTGGTTCGAAGGATTTTCGATGGAATCTGAATTTGGAATCTACGGACATCGATGAATTCTTCCTTCATCAGCAAGCCTTGAAATTTGCTATAAGTCCTGGGTTTGATACGCTTCTTTCTCTAAATGTGGTACGAAATATTGAGCCATATGATTATCAGACAAAGACGGTTAAGCATGTTCTACAGCATATGAGGGGACGCGCACTTCTGGCTGATGAAGTGGGATTGGGAAAGACTATAGAAGCCGGCCTTATAATGATGGAATATATTATCCGAGGCTTAGTAAAAAAGGTGCTCATTCTTACACCCTCGTCTCTTATTGAACAATGGCACGAGGAAATGCAAAGTAAGTTCAATCTTGATTTTATCACTGATGACAGTTCTAAATTCAATAAATATGATAATGGCTGGATGCATTTTGACCGGATAATTTCCTCGATAGACAGGGCTAAGCGTAAGGCTAACAGATCTTTAGTGTGTAAGGCCGAGTATGATTTGGTAATCGTGGATGAAGCCCATCATTGCAAAAACCATAAAACCCT